>DASQZP010000098.1:0-7553 GCA_035638655.1 Bacteroidales bacterium | reverse complement strand
GTTAATGCGAAATGTTTTTTTGCCATTATTCGCGGTTACAAAAAGCTGCTTCCCTACAAACCGCCAGCCCGGTTTCACCGAGTAGACTTCCTGTATTGTGTAATCTGAGGAGCTGAAGGTATAGACCAGTTCATGTCCTTTTTGACGGATACCTTTCAGCGTCAGGCTTTCTTTATCTAATGGCCGGCCATCTATTGTGATCGAGAATGAATCCCTTTCAAAATGATAATGTTTTTGCAGTCCATAATCATAGATGTTCATTAAACCTTTTGAGGTAAAACCGACCTTTATTTCAGTATTTGAAAGTGAATATTCTGGCTTAATTGATGCTTTTTTGGCAAAGACCGGTTTACATACCGGTACCAATAAAATCAGTACTGGCATTAAATAAACGGCACAATATTTTATGAGATGTTTTAATGAATTATGCACTTTATACCCTTTGCACATACCTTATTTCATACCGGCCAGTTTTTTAATCAGATTAGTTTCGGTTGAGTCATAGGGCGTACCATTTTTTCTAAAAATATCATGAAACCAAACTTTGGGTTGAGGTGCGGTCAAATGCGATTGCCATGGGTAAACCGCCCTAACCCTTTGGCGCCATTTATTGTAATAAGCATTTGTAGAACCTTTAGGATAAGACCAGGGATAGATCGTTTGAGTTTTTCCATTCACGAGGCCCCAATTTATAGCACCTATTTTTTCCTTTTTGAAGTAAGGCAAAATAGTTTTAAAAGTACTGCCTCTTGGACGAGCCATATACTCTGAACAGACTAGTGGCCTTTTATTATTTTTCAGTGAATCAACCTGCTTTTTAACATTTTTAAGCGGGCGGTAATTATGAAATGTAATGATATCCGAATTATTTAATGCAAACCTATTAAGCGTTCTAAACGGTTTCGAATTATTCCATACACAAATGGTTAACGGTTGAGATGGATTCACCTCTCTGGCTGTTTTGACCGTCAGTTTTAGCAGGTCATAACTACTGATTGGAGGATTTTTACCATTACCTACTTCATTGTACAAATCCCACATTAAAACCCGGCTGTCTTTAGAATAACTGGAAACGATATCCTTTACATAAGCCCTGAAAACAGGAAATAATGCTTTTTCTGTTCGTTGTTTCAAACCCGGATTTTGCATCCAGCCCGAATTATGAATTCCCGGAACGGGTTTGGGCTGTGGCCCCAAGTCAGGGTGTTTTCCCCAACAATCGTCCCATAATACAAACATTACTTTTATATGATGCCCGTTGGCTATCGTTAAGAATCGATCAATGCGTTTTTTATAAGCCACCGGATCCCGAACCCATACCAAATAATGTAAAAAGACACGAATTGTATTGAATCCAATGCCTTGAGCCCAGCCTAGCTCCTGGTCGATAGTAGCAGGATCAAACGTAGCCTTCTGCCACATCTCAATGGGATTAATAGCTGTACGGGGCGTATAGTTACACCCAAGTATCCAGGAATGATTCTGATACCAATTTTGTGCCTTATTTCTACTCCATCGTCCATTTATCGTTTTCGTACTTTGTGCAGATGATACACTCAACCCGATAAATGACAAAGTGAAGACAAGTATGATAAAAGTATAAAAATGACGTTTTAATTTGGTAGTCATTTTATTCCAGGTTTGGGATTATAAATTTATGAGTACTCTTTTCGGTGGTATGTTACCAATCAGACGATATTTTAAATGTTTGAACATACTAACCTGTGTTAACATCTGGCGTCCACTGTTTTTTAAAATCCTATCATTTTATTGAAAGCAGTGCTTAACAGATAAAAATATGTTAACGTTAACAATACCTACTTGTAATTATGAGCCTTTTTTATTTAAATGTCAATAAGGACTTTCATTATTTTTGATAATCCAATTTTATTTTACATGAATTGCTTTAGTATTCCTTGTATTAACTTAATTTGAAGCAAGGTTACTTTCTGTTGAATATGCAGTTAATATATTTTTACATCAATAGATGATATAGAATTGCTTCTTCTAAAAATTATATTCACTTTAAAAAAAGGTTGTTTCGATTTTTTCTTGGTGAATATGGTAATAATTGAAAGCGATTTTTTACTAAATATATAAAATTTATATTAGCTATTGTAAGACTTTAAATCGATACCAAATTACTTCTACTTCACATAATCCTATAATTTAATCTCTAATGAATAATGACTACTAAAGACAAATTTTCGAAATATTTGTTAACGTTATCATTTCTTGTGTGTTTATTCTTTTTTACCGGTTTTAAAAAGAAATCTCACAAAAAGAAAATCAAAAAATATCCCAATATCGTCCTTATCGTTTCTGATGACCTGGGGTATGGTGACCTGGGTGCATATAGCGTGGATAATAAAATCCACACTCCCAATATCGATAAACTGGCAGCATCCGGGGTTCGTTTCACCGATGCTCATAGTGCCACATCTTTATGCTCTCCTTCTCGTTATGCTATTTTAACGGGTCGTTATCCATGGCGTACCCGTCTTAAAAGAGGTGTGGTTGCATCCTGGGGAAAACCGCTCATAAATAAAGGGCGGATAACACTGGCAACGCTGCTTAAAAAGCGCGGTTATTATACGGCGGGTGTTGGTAAATGGCATCTGGGATTTAACTGGCCTCTAAAACCGGGAAAACGCATATTACCCAAACAGGTTTGGAGTGAAAAAGTAGTGAGTAAAGTTAATTGGCAGGGAACCCTGTCAGGCGGACCTTTAAATCATGGATTTGATTATTATTATGGTATTCCGGGATCCATAAATATGATACCATATGTCATTATTGAAGATCACAGGGTTACTGAAGCTCCCATTGCAAAGAAAACCTATTATGACAGCGACTGGCACCATGCCTTAAGAGCTCCCAATTGGAGCACCAAAATGATGGGTGCTAAAATGACAGAAAAAGCTGTTTCTATAATTGATGAACATTTTACTCATCATAAAGATCAACCCCTTTTCCTCTATTTCCCTACTACCTCAATTCATCGCCCTGATGTCCCTAATTTTACACAGGGATGGAGCAAGGCCGGACTCCGCGGAGATATGGTGGCCCAGTTTGACTGGACAGTAGGACAAATTATTCAGGCACTGAAAAGAAAGGGACAATTGAATAACACCTTATTGATTATAACATCTGATAATGGTCCACACCCGGGTGATCCCGTACCGTGGCTGGAAAAATTACAGGCACGTGGAAACGGATATAAAATGTTACCTAAGGGTTATTTAAGTGGTAAGTATTATCCCACAGATGCTATTCACCGTCCCGATTATGGTCCCTGGATGACGTATGGACATAAGGCAGCCGGTGACCTTACAGGATTTAAAAGTGATCCGTGGGAAGGCGGTCATAGAATTCCATTTATAGTCTATTGGCCTGATAAAATTAAAGAGCCAAGAGTCGACAAGAATATGCTTTGTCTTTCAGATTTATTAGCCACTTTTGCCGATATAACCCACCAAAAATTACCGAAAAATGCCGGTGAAGACAGTGATGATATGTTACCCGAATTCCTGGGGAAAAATAAACAACCCATACGGAATATAATGGTCAATGCCGGCGGCTGGGATGAATTCACATTAAGATATGGGAAATGGGATCTGATTAATGTTAAAAAATATGCCCATAATGATACACAATACCCTTCAAAAATCGGCAATGGCCCTGAATTATATAACCTGAAAACCGATGTAGAAGAAAAACATAATGTGATTGGTCAACATCCTGAACTGGTCAAGAAGATGCGTGCACTTCTGCATAAATACCAGGAACAAGGATACAGCGCCAACCGCCTGGAAAAGAAATAAAAACGGAGAATGTTTTTTAGCCACGGATTTACGCAGATAAAAGCGGTTAATATTATAAAATCATGCGGGAGGTTGGGGAACTTTATTATACAATCCAAACCTGTCCTCCCGCCCAGCGTGGAGGGATCTATGAAAGCTATAGACCTTCATTAGTTTAAAAATGGAATAAGGCAACCAGGCGTTGATAGTTTCCTCGACGGATTTCGGAATAATCGGAATAACAGGTTGGTGGGCTTTTGTTTGGTTAACAAACGTACTTCATCTGCGAAATATAAAGAATAAGCCCACCCATCCTCTGTATTCCGTTCTCCGTTTTCCGGTATTACAACGTTCATGTCTTCCAAATAATGGCTTATTGATTTGGTCCTCCATGGTCGGTCATCATCTTATTTAAAAATCTGCGATAATCCGCTTCATCAACGTTCCATTTCAGGAATCAAAGATTGTTCTTAATTGTATTTAAAATATACCTGTATCGTTGATTGCCGGGTTGCAGCTTCACTAATTTGTGAGCATGTAATAGTGCCTTCTTATACTTTTTCTGCTGCATATATAATGTCGTTATACCATATTGATAATCTGTATTACCAGGATTTTCTTTGAGAGCATGTAAGTATTTATCTTCCGATGATTTATACCTTTTCAATTGCTGAAGGACTATAGCCCAGTTGTAATAAACCCTCGCATTATTTTTCATTAGACTTACAGCTTTCCGGAAATATGGAATAGCATCCTTCTCTTTGCCCGTTTGCGCGGTGACCAAAGCCAGTGAATAATAAGCCGGGCCAAAATCAGGTTCCTGTTTAATTACTACTCTTAATAAATTAATGGCTTTCTCATTATCATTGAGCTGGTTGTATAATTCTGACAAACTCATACGAGCCTGATTTAGGTGCGGATCTTTTGTTAAAGCGCTCTTATATGCTGTAATAGCTTTGGAATATTCCTTCTTTTTTTGATAATATTCCGCCAGGTTCAACTGACCAAGCGGCATATAGGCATTCACATTCAAATTCTTTTGTAATTCCTTTTTAGCTTTTTTAAAGGCCTTTTGTTCCTCATCCGTAAAATTAGATGTATTGATACCTGTTAATTGATTAGCTGTTGCTATGCGGACAATCCTGACCGTATCACTCAGTAGAGCAGGCAGATCCTCTTCTTTCATCTGATCAGGTAAACCGGATAGAGCCCTGACAGCATTTGACCGAACCAGGCTATTTTTTGCTGTTAACAATTTCTTGATGACAGGATAAGATTTATTATTAAGAAACTGTCCCAGGTACCACAAAGCTGTAGCCCTTGCAATGGCCGGCTGGGATTTATTTTGAGCTAACGCTATTAATTCATCTTCAGCTTTTGGACCTTCTTTATCGGCTTTTGCAAGCACCCCGGTAAAGTTATAAAAATGATCGATAGGCGATTTCTGTCCATACCATTTCATAATATTATTCTCAGCCCATTTGGCACTTTTATTAGTGTGGCAATTATTGCATGCATTAGGAGTATTATATTTTTCCGTCAAATCGGGTCGGGGAATTCTGAAACTGTGATCCCTCCGGAAATCTATCTGCATATAATTACGACCGGCCATATGACAATTGATACATTTCGATGCTGATGTATTCGGTTTATGATGAGTATGAGTTACCGTATTATATTTATCTGCATGACAATTTAAACATAATTTATTGCCGGTTGCTATTAATTTATACGTATGGGGATTGTGGCAATTAGTGCATGCCACGCCATAATGATACATTTTGCTTTGCAAAAAAGATGCATACACATAATCTTCATGTTTGATTTGCCCATCCGGATAATAATCGGCCGGATGTGGTAACTGAGGATCATATTGATCCAAAAATTTTTCGTTATGTTGAAATGCATTTGTGAATTTTTCACGTAATGAGTGACACCTGGCACATTCGGAAACCAATTTATGTGCCGAAGTACCTTTAGTCATACGAAGCTGACTGCGCATTAAATTCAAATCCGGTTTTTTACCATGTAATGAGTGCATATAATCCACATGTTGTTTACCCGGACCATGACATGACTCACAACTTACATTAATTTCTGACCATGTAGTGTGAAATGATTCTGTTTTAACATCCAGGTTTTGATGCAGATTAGTTGAGTGACAGTCGGCACACATGGTATTCCAGGTCATCGCTCCTTTCGACCAATGCAGCCAGTCATGAGGGGTGATTTTCATTTTTGGATACAAGAAGAACCAGTTTTTTTTATTCACATCCCATGCTACAGTTAAAGCCTGGTATTTACCACCTGGAAATTTAATCAAATATTGCTGAAGTGGAGTCCATCCGAATGTATATTGAATTTGATAAGAGTGATAGTTACCATCTTCTCCCTTTGTATGTACATAATACTTACCTTTTCTTTTATAAAAACGGTAAGTAACACCATTATTTTTAAAATGAGAGTTATTGAAATCACCTCTCACATTTTGTGAATCGGCAACGGCCATGGCATGGAAATGATCCGATTTTCCCCACTTCTTATACTCGCTCTCGTGACATGATTTGCATGCCTCAGCCCCTACAAAAGCATTCGTTTGATTCTTATAATTGGATGATTGTTTTCTTTTTTTACCTGACCGGTTACAGTAAGTCACAAAAAATATTGCATCTACAAATAATACAGATACCATTATGGTATAGAGATATCTCTTTTTTGATTTTTTAACCAACTTCATTTTTTATCATCCAATAACTAATGCAATATTTATTACTTGGTTTTCGTATAAAAAAATTTGAAACGTTTCTTGTGATTATTAAAATGTCATGACTAGTATACTGTATTCAATTATTCAGGTATCTTATGGAATTTGTCATTAATCTTTTAGCATATACTGGCTGCATTCCTGTTTGATGACCATCGACACCTGAAATGATACCTGGAATAGTGTAAAATAAGATTTTTCCTTTACCAAGTTTTGATGTGAAACCGGAAGCGCCAATTCTTCTGTCATGTCCACGCCCATAACCTATAAAAACGTGGACATTTTTCCCATCTAATATAATTCCATCGGCATTATTCACAGGTACCTGATAATAACTTTTCATAGCTTGATTAACCGGTAATCCATCCATCACGGGAAATTTTCGAACAAAATCCCATGAACCCATCCATGGAGCCCGTGCTTCACCTACATGACCAAAACATTTATAGGCACCTGCTTTTGCAAGTAACCTCGCATAGGCTAGAGATGCTTCCTGTCCGATTGGAAGGGCTAATAAAGACATCCCATTTTTGACCTGCTTAATTATTTGAGAGTTCAGTTTTGAAGGTGATGAATATACTCTCCATATCTGACCATTATGATCAACATATGGCTTTTTGGCACCACAGTTTATAGCTATAACACTATCTCCAGCCACAACTTTAATTGCACTGAATTTAGCATAATTAACTGTTAATTTTGGTATTGTTATATGTATGCTTCCGGATGGATCTTTTACAACGAAGGTTGAATCCAGTGCTATATCTTTACCTCCGGCTTTTTTAAATATATCCAGATTATTTATTATTGTATCTCCATTAATAGCCACACTCATAATACGTTGTTTGGGTCCATTTAACGTGATTTCTGCAAATTTAAGGGTTACACGGGCCTTACCTTTTGGTAAATTAGTAAAATTATATTCCAGATTTTTATCATATCCCCAGCTTTCTGTTCGGTATAATTCATCATCAAGAGTTTTCTTT
>DASQZP010000097.1:0-2020 GCA_035638655.1 Bacteroidales bacterium | reverse complement strand
TTTTATATCTGTATTTTTATTCTGTCATGCCTGGTTTTTGCGTCCGGATCTTGTAAAAACATGTTTTTCAGCCTCTCACATGCATACTCCTCACACCAGACGCAGTTTTCGATATTTTCCCCAATGACACAATCACGGACTTCGCACTGATTGCAGTCCGAAAACAATCGCCCCCCTGAAGTAAAGCCATCACAATCGCTAATTTCCTCCGGTTCCAGCTCCATAGCATACTGTTCCCTGCATATTTGTGCTATGGAAATTCGCATTTCTGTTTGAATTGTACTGTCTGTTTCAAATGTAGCCAGATCAACAGGACAACTTTCAAAGGTTATAAAATAACCTTAAGATAACCGATACCGTATACAAATTTCAGAATTCTTATTCAAAGACAACGATTATGTTGAAAAAGTTATTAATTATTCCGATACTCTTTATCCTTATTTCGGGATGCAGCAGATATGGTTTTGTGAGTCTTAATTACCCGCAGGATCCAATGGTCTATCTACCTGATCACATCCAGAAGATTGCGCTGGTTAACAGGTCGCTTGTGAAAAAAGAAGACAGGCAGCACAAGGTTATTGAATCTGTTGCAACAGGTGAAATTGCGGGATCTGACAGGTTAGCCTCCGATGAATGTCTGAAAGGTGTGTTTGATCGCATAAATGGTTATCGGGGTATAATTCCTATAATTCCGCAAAAAACGAGGTTATATGGGTCGGGTACCCGCGAAACACCTGAGTTGCTTGATTGGAAGATTGTAAAAGACATTTGTGATTCATCCGGATCTGATGCATTACTTGTGCTCGAAACATTCGATTCCAATTCCGATCTTATTATAAAAACAGTAGCCAACCAGGTTGTCAATGTAATTAACGGAGGGACAGCAAAACCTTCTGTGCCATCCCAAATCAGGATGAATGTTTTCAGTTTCTGGCGTCTGTATGACCCTTCAAACATGAAAATTATTGATCAATATCAAAGTACCCATTATCTAACTTTTAATGGCGTCGGAACAAATTACACACTTGCTCCTCCTGTGGCTTTGCCAAGAACTGCCTATGACGCTGGTCAGGAATATATCGAACGTTTCTTACCCAGTTATTACACTGTACGGAGAGATATGTATAAGAGGGGAAAAGGATCAGCAAAACGACAATTTAAAGCCGGCTTCAGGCGTGCCGAAATGGCAAACTGGCAGGATGCGCTTGATATATGGAAAGAAATAGCTAATAACAGGAGAAGGAAGAATGCAGGAAGGGCCTGTCTCAATATTGCAGTGGCCTACGAAGTGTTAGGAAATACTGACAAGGCACTTGAATGGGCTAAAAAATCATACCAGGATTATAACAATAAGTCGGGCAGAGATTATGCTAAAGTATTGATTAGACGAAAAGAGCTGGAATAGCAATTAGTGTCTGTCCATAATGTCCGATAACTGAGTTATTGCAAAAATTTTAATTCCTCATAAGTATTAGGCGCCTGGGCGACAAGTTTTACCATCATGTTGTTCAAATTTTGCATCCGCTACTTACCTATAGGATTTCAACTCCTCAACCTCTCAACTTCTCAACTCATCTCTCATTTTCCCCTTATCTATCGGGCATACCGTAATCTTTTTTCCTTCTGACTTCGGACTTCCGACTTCTGACTTTTACGGCCTTTCATCCAACTGTTCTTCAATTGCCTCATCAATAACAACCTTGTTGGAAATCGACACATCATGAGCTGTAAACAGTCCCAGCACCACCTTTCCGTCACTGGAAGTGAAATTACTTTCAATATTGGCCGGAGGAACGCTGAACAAAAATCCTACTCCACCCTGGTTGATCATCTGAAAATAATAGTTGTAAGCAAAGGCTGAAAGTGAGGTCTGGGCCACATAAATGGTATCATGAAATTTCAGTGTTCGTTGTGAGGGATCCATCGGATCGTGAAAATCAGTGTACAGTTCCAGGCTGTTCACGTAATTTCCGTCTACCAGCTCATCACTTGCAATTGCTAATGACTGCGAACCGTTCAG
>DASQZP010000096.1:0-15860 GCA_035638655.1 Bacteroidales bacterium | reverse complement strand
CCCGCAGTTCTCACACTGGTCACCATAGGCATTCTCATTATGACAATGCGGACAGGTACCTGTTATATAGCGGTCGGCAAGAAACTGACCTGCTTCCTCATCATAGTACTGTTCAGAGGTCTTTTCTATAAATCCCCCATTATCATATAACTTTCTGAAGAATTCAGAAGCTGTCTGATGATGGGTTTTTGAAGAAGTACGGGAATAAATATCGAAAGAGATACCAAAATCTTCAAACGCTTTTTTAATGATGCCATGATATTTATCTACGATGTCCTGTGGTTTCACCCCTTCTTTCCTTGCCTTAATTGTGATAGGCACGCCATGTTCATCAGAACCACATATAAATCTGACATCAGTTTTTCTGAGCCTCAGATAGCGGGCAAAAATATCAGCAGGAATGTAAACCCCAGCCAGATGACCAATATGTACAGGGCCATTGGCATAAGGCAGCGCAGCAGTAATTGTTGTACGTTTGAATTCTTTTGTCATAGATGATTATTTATTTTTTATAATATTTCATCAATAAAGGGCATATTTTAAATATTTTTCATATTTTGCCAGTTCGCACAAAATTATAAAATAAAAGCATGCCATCTCCGGAATATTTGAAAAAAGGTGACAAAGTAGGAATTATTGCACCTGCCAGAAAGATCAGTAAAGAGGAAATTGAACCGGCATTTCGCATGCTTGAATCCTGGGGATTACATATTGTTAACGGGAAAAGCCTCTTCAAAGCATCGGACCAGTTTGCAGGAACTGACGAGGAAAGAGCCACTGATTTGCAACAAATGATTGATGATGTGTCTGTTAGGGCAATCATCTGTTGTCGTGGCGGATATGGTACTGTTCGGTTATTTGATAAAGTGAATTTTGTAAGTTTCTTTGAAGCACCAAAATGGCTGGTGGGATTCAGCGACATTACTGTACTCCATTCATTACTACACTCGTTATATGATGCCGTTACGCTGCATGCCCAAATGCCCATCAATTTTCCAAAAAACGGGATTATTAATGACAGTGTTGAATCACTAAGAAAAGCACTCTTTGGTGAAACAATAACCTACCAGGCGAATCCAAATCCGTTGAACAGAACCGGATTAGCCACCGGAACACTTATTGGTGGTAATTTATCTGTGCTGGCCAGTCTTTCAGGGACACTGCTGGATATAGATACCTCGAATAAGATCTTATTTATCGAAGATCTGGATGAATATCTCTATCATGTAGACAGGATGATGATAAACCTGAAATTGAGTGGAAAACTAACCAATCTGAAAGGTCTGATCGTTGGAGGCATGACGGGTATGCGTGACAATGAAATCCCTTTCGGCAAGACCGCTGAAGAAATCATCAGGGAAGCAGTTGAAGAATTTGAATACCCGGTTTGTTTCAATTTTCCGGCCGGCCACCAGGAACCAAATATGGCGCTTTACCTGGGCAGGGAGATAGAAATGAATGTTACTGAAGAATTATCTGTAATAGAATATACAGAAGGTTCTTCAGAATAAATCACCCTCAGGTAAAGCCAGCAACCGCTGGTATTGTATTTTCATTAGTTTGCAACTGCAAATAAATAATTGATTATCCATCATTTATAAACTTTAATTGCATTATTTTTTGCCCATTCATTGAATAAACAGGTTAAGCTGTTTCTGTTTAGGGAATTTTCTCCGAAATTGCAATATCTTTTTCTGATTAATTGATATTGTTATGGCAGAACATCTTGAAATTGGCATTGCCGGAGAAGATGCAGCAGCTCGTTATCTGGTTAAACACGGTTATAAAATCCGTCATCGTAACTGGCATTTCAGTCATAAGGAACTTGATCTGATCACTTCAAAGGATAACCTGCTCGTGGTGGTAGAAGTAAAATCCCGCACCAGTGAAATGTATCAGAATCCGCATGAGGCAGTAACAAATAAAAAGCAACGGTTTATTGTAGATGCCACTGAACGCTATATGGAAATATATAATATAAATATGGAGGTAAGGTTCGACGTGGTGGAAGTAGTTTTTTATAAAAAAGTGCATAAGATCAATCACATAATTGAAGCTTTTAATCCCCAAATAGAATAACTATGGATGTAGATATACTCCGAGAATATTGCCTTTCAAAACCTGCAGTAACAGAGAGTTTTCCTTTTGATGAAACAACGCTTGTATTTAAAGTGCTGGATAAAATGTTCATGTTAATGAACCTGGAAGGAGACCTGAGCATTAACCTCAAATGTGACCCGGTAAAAGCTATTGAATACAGGGAAAAATTTCCGGCAGTTCAACCAGGATACCACATGAGTAATAAGCATTGGAACACAATTTATATTGACGGATCCATTCCTGGAGAAACCATCTTTCACTGGATAGATAATTCCTACACCCTGGTTGTGGCCGGCATGCCTTCTTATAAAAGGAAACAACTGCAATAATGTATATTTTGATCTGGTCCACTCCACTCATTTCCCGGCAAAAATTCCTGTTTTAACCACCTTTTTTTATTTCCTGAATAAGAACTGATATAAAATATGTGTTTTTACAGCAGGATTTTGAGTTACTATATTACTTTTGTTTTTTGCTGAAATGTAATCAGATATTTTTCTGACCAGTAAACTCAATAAATATGAAAAAGATATTACGTTATTTTCTGCAGGGACTGTTGTACATTGCTCCTGTTGGTGTAACTCTCTATATTCTCTTTGTAATATTCAGCTTTATTGATGGAATACTGAACAGGTACATTGAGGAGTTTTTGCATTTTTCGATACCCGGACTGGGCATACTTATTATTTTTCTGCTTATCACATTGCTGGGATTTGCCGGCCAATCCATCGTTTTTAAACCGGTATCACTGCTGGTAGACCGCCTCATGACCAGGGCCCCCCTGGTAAAAGTGCTGTATTCCTCCATCAAAGACCTGCTTTCAGCATTTGTCGGAAAGGAAAAGAAATTCAACCAACCGGTGCTGGTGCTTGTCAACACCATTTCAAACCTGGAAAAGATAGGATTCATCACACAGAGTGATCTGAGTCACATGAATATTTCAGGGAAAGCAGCAGTTTATTTTCCACATTCCTATAATTTCAGCGGTGAACTGTTTATTGTACCTGTTGAACATATCACACCATTAAATATACCTTCAGCAGAAGCCATGAAATTCATTGTTTCGGGAGGTGTAACCAACGTATAATTAAAAACTCAATCTGTAATGAAAAGAAATCTCAAAAATCAGTTCCGCATCGTAACAATACTGGCAGTACTGCTTCCTTTCAGTGTCTACGGGCAGGATGTAGACGGAGTATCAAAGGATTATGGCATGAAGATAGAAAAACAACTACCGACTACTCCGGTAAAAAACCAGGAACGAACAGGAACATGCTGGAGTTTTGCCACTACTTCTTTTATTGAATCTGAATTACTGAGAATGAACCAGGGCGAATACAATCTCTCAGAGATGTATTTTGTTCGTAATGCATACGAAAGCAAGGCCACCCGTTATGTCCGTTTTCATGGGAAAGCACAGTTTGGACAGGGGGGGCAGGCTCACGATGTAATAGATGTTGTCAGAAAAAACGGAATGGTAACTGAGGCAGCTTATCCCGGTTTGAAATACGCATCAAAAAAAATACGTGACCATACTGAACTTAAATCTGTATTGAGTAGTTTTTTGGAACCTCTTGTAAAAAGTAATCGCCTTTCTACAGCCTGGAACGAAGCATACAAAGGAATTTTGGATGCCTATCTGGGTAAAGATCCTGTAGATTTCGAAGGCAAAGGAAAAACCTATACTCCAAAAAATTTTGTCACAGCCAATCATTTCAATCCCGATGATTATGTTGAATTTACATCTTATTCCACTTATCCCTGGTACCAGAAGGCCGAACTGGAAGTGCCTGATAACTGGTCACACAGCAGGTATTTCAATATTCCCCTGGATGATCTGCTGGACCTGATGAAATCTGCAATAAACAATGGATACACGGTATGTTGGGACGGTGATGTAAGCGATCCGGGTTTTAACCACCGTAAAGCGCTGGCTGTTTTGCCATTGAACAGGAATGAATTATCTTCAAAAGAACTTGATTCTGTTTTTAGTCAGCCAGCCAAAGAGATGGAGGTAACCAATGCCGACCGCGAAAAAGAGTTTGATAATTATGCAACTACCGATGATCACCTGATGCACATCACCGGCTTGGCAAAGGATAAAAATGGCACAACTTATTTTATCACAAAAAACTCATGGGGCGCAGATTCCAACAAAGCCGGAGGATATCTGTTCATGTCGGAACCTTACGTATCGCTGGAAACCATAGCAATAATGGTGCATAAAGATGCAATACCCGCAAAGCTGCGAAAGAAACTCGGAATAATATAATCAAACTACCAACAGGTTGCAGCCTCTGGTATCGCTGTGGTCAAAACGGCCGCTGATTTCAAAGCTACCATCCTGGTGCAAAAGGCCAAGATCTTTCGTTTCAATAAAAGCACAGGACCATACATTGGCCAGGTCAATAATATTCACACCTCCTGTACGATTCTTTTCCACAAGAGAGAATGGATCGTACAGGTCCCTTATCAGGATGCGCATCCAGGGAGGCGTCCTGTACCGGCCATGCCCGCCTGAGTAAGCTTGTGAAAGCAATTCGGTCATTCCGTATTCTGAGTGAATCTCAGACACTCCCAACCGCTTACAAAGAAATCCATGTAATGCACCCCGCGTAATTTCCTTACGCTGCCCTTTCATTCCACCGGTCTCCATTACAATTGTATGTTGAAGCTGCAGCTGGTATTGTTCAGCCAGATCAAGCAAGGCAAAACTAACTCCCATAAGCAGGGTTTTCTGTTTTTTCTCCTCCAGTTCCCTGAGTTTCTCAATCAGTTCGTCAGTATTATGCAGATAGAAGCCACTAAAGGGATGCTTGCTTTCCCTGATCAAATGATTCATCATGTAAATTAAAGAGGAACCTTCCCGCTCAAGATAAGAAGGCAACAGAGCCAACACACACATCTCTTCAGGATTCCCGTAAAAAAGTTTAAACCCGCTCATAAAACTGCTTTCATACCACCCCGGGTCAACCACATAATGCTTTGAAGGTTGCATCCCGGTGGTACTACTGCTGCTAAACATCAGATCAGCTTTTTCTTTTGAAGAAATCACCTTATGTGATTTGAAGAATTCAACGGGTAGGAAAGGTATCTCAGATACTGTTCGTATTTCCTGAGGCTTTTTACCTGCATATTGCAAATAGTCCCGATAGACAGGATTGGCTTCTGCCTGAAAATGAAAAACCTGCAGTGCCAGTTCATTAAAACCTGTTTCTGTATGTTGTTGTATGAAATTTTCTTTTTTTATAAAAGATAGATCCATCTGAACTGAAAAAGTGTATATCTGTTGTGCAATCAAAAGTACTACAACAAAAAGAAATACCTCATTAAAAAGAAAAGAAATTAACAGGCAAAAGAAATCCTGTCTGGTAACAGATCATACTATAACCAATTTTCATTGGTCTGGTAATTAATAAGTTGTTGATACAAAAAGGTCTCCTGACTGATTGGAAAGATAGGTATTCTGCTGAATAAAGGGATGGGCTGTCCCAATCAGGTATATGCCCCAGCTGGCAGAATACAGAATTTTGTTATCTATTAATTCGGGTATACTATCCGGACTGTCAATACAGGTGATTATTCCTGATTCTTTAGAGAAACCACCTCCATACGTCAGAGAACAATCCCTGATTATTGAACCCTCCATTGTACCGTTATAGAAGAATATTCCCTGCCACTGACCGGGAATTTGCTGACTGGAAGGGGCAAGAGAAGTGAAGATCACAGGATCCTTACTGTTCCCTACAGCTTTCAAGAAACCCTTGTTACCGGCAGGATATCCAACTTTAATGCCACTATTGCCGGTAAAATACAAGGTAGTTCCCGGAGCAATGGTGAGCCTGCTTCCTTCAGCAGACCCGATGATCAGTTCTCCGTAAATGATATACGGGCAGGTCTGTGGATACCATGTTTCATCAGAACAAGTAAAGGAATCACCCTTGATTTCAATTCCTGTAGTTGTTGTAAATGTATTATCATCTCCAATCGTATGTGCATAATTTCCTGAAATCGATAAGGGATAATTCAGACATTTTGTAATCGTATTATGAGTAAATGAAGCAAAAAGAGCATGCTCATTAAGAGACAACCCCATATTCCCGGCATAACGGATGCTACAACTGTCAATTGCCACTGTGCAGTTATTGATGACTATCATTCCGGAGGTATCAGCACGGCCTCCTCCATATTCAATAATGGTGTTGCTCAGCCTGCTCGGTTGGGCGCTGCCGCCGTTAAAAACCAGATGACCCCAGTCACCATAATCCTTAATTGACGGATCCAGACAGGAAGTGAAAATAACCGGATCGTCAGGAACTCCATTGGATTCAAGAATCCCCGGATACTTGTCTCCGGAAACAACCAGCCCTGCATCTCTGCCAAACTTAAGTTTTACACCTGCTTCAATCCTGAGTGATGTTCCGTTTTCACTTCCAACAAATATAGTGCTGTCAATCAAAAAGGCACTTCCCTGGTTTTTCCAGACGGCCTGAGCAACATCAAGCTTGTTCCCGGTGACACGAATACCGGGTTCCGACTGTATAATATTGCTTCTTCCCATTGTATGTACTGCATTTACAGGCAATACTAAAGGGTAATTTTTGCACCCGTAGATCTTATTTTGTTGAAATACCCTGAATGATGCATTTCCGGTTAACCGGATCCCCGTTGTACCACTACCGGAAAGAATAGTGTGTTCTATACCAATCGTTGTATTATCAATATTGATGGTGGCTCCTTCACTATTTTTATTTCCACCCTCATACATTTCGCAATATGTAAAACCCGATTCCCGGGAGGTTCCCTCAAAAAAGCCTATACTTTTCCAGGAACCAAAAATATTATTTGAACTATCGGCATTGAAAATAATGGGTTTTTCCTTTGTGCCTTTAGCAATAAAACCGGAATTTGGTGTCCCATCTGCAGCACAGTAGATCCCCGTATTTTCAGCGAATTTTATCCGGGCACCGGCAACAATAGTTACAGTTGCTCCTTCGATAAATACATCGCCCGTAATGATATGGACACCTTCAATCCAAACCTGATCATGATCAATCAGTCCTGCATGTTTGATCGCTTCAGCAGGCATTACATGTATGTTACGAATTACTGTATCACTTATACCATTGGCTGAAGCAGTTAATGTTACTGTAAAGTCTCCCGAAGTAATAAAGGTGTGATTTACCAGCCTTCCGTAATAACAGGAATCATCGCTGACTTTCCATGAAAAACTGTCAGCATTTGCCGAACAGTCAGCATCAAAAGTAACTTCAGCACCCGCTAACACTTCATCAGGCAGGGAAAAACAAGCCTGCGGAGGATGCATCTCATCCTTTTTGCAAGAAGTTATAAAAACCAACAGAACAATGCCTGCCACAAATGTGATAAGATTTTTCAGTTTGTATCCAGTATGAAATAGAAATGTAACTCTCAACTTTTCAATTTTGTTGTTTCCTGCATAAGTATAGTCTCTTGGAAGCGAATTTGTTCCCTTTTTTTGACGAAATCCCTATTTAAACAAGTCAACGTGTCTGATAAATTGATTTTTTCTAACATATTTAAATGAGAAGAAAAGAATAATGTTTTCAAAAAATTTACAAAAAGGAAGTATAGAATATTAATTTTCTCCGTATCGAATAATAGCATACAGCGCCCGGAGATGAAAAAGTTTAACGGCTACTGCTGTAGCCAGAGAAACAATAATGATGAGCATAAAACCAACCATCCAGGGCAGGCCGGTCTGAGTAGTAAATATCCCGGTAAAAATAGCGGTTGCCATAAATATAAGAAACCGCCAAAGAGTTTGCACCTTCAATCTAAACTGAAAAAGTCTGTAAGCAATAATCAGTTGAGCAGTAAAGCTGAATACCTGGGTGATCAGACACGCGATGGCACTTCCCAGCACCTGATAGTGAGGTATCAACAATATATTTAGCAATAAATTTAACACCAGAGTAAATCCTGCAATTATATTAAGTTTCTTCAAACTCCCGTTTGCCGTCAGTAGCGTCCCATAAATATAGCTTCCGGCAATTCCGATAAAGCTGGTCATTAGTATTGCAAATACTGAGGAGCTTTGCGCTGCATGATTCCAGTACAACCAGTCCATAATCTCCTGACGGTAAAATATACTACCTATTGTTAATGATATAGTTGGAACAATTAGCAATACTACGGCAAATTTCACCAGGGTGTTTACCGGTTGCTTTTCTTTGATCATTCTTGAAAAAATTGGCAGTAAAAGACCTGCAAAAAGCAAAGCAAAATTATTAGCTGCATCCATTATCCGGTATCCCTGTGCATAAATCCCGGCCTGTTCTTCTCCATTTGGCAGCATACGTTCCAGCATAACTGAATCGATGCGGTTATGAAAAGTCATGATAAGCGCCAGCAGTGCAAACGGATAACTTTGTCGGAGGATAAGCAGCAGATAGGTTTTCCTAAATCGTGGTCTGAACCATTCAGTTTTGGAATAAACCAGCACAAAAGCTATTGCGGCAGTTAATGAATAAGAAATGGTCTGGGCATAGACAAACCATTCAATCTTCATAGTTTGATTAAAAATATTACCCCATAACAACAAACTGCACAAGATAATCATAATAATACGGTCAAGAACAGAGAGCAGACTATCGGTCTTAAAATGATGTAGCCCACTGATATTTGAACGTAAATAGAGAATAAATGAAGCAAGAAACTGATTAAAAACCAGAAATGCCAGCAAATAAAACTGCCTGTAACTATATCCTATCAGTAATCCGGCAATGACGACTACCACCACGTACACCAGAGCAAGCAACAGCTTAATGGTGATGATGTTTGAAAAATACCTGCTGATAAGTTTTGTGTTCTGTGCAATTGCCCGGTTATTGAAGTTGGTGATTCCGGCATCAAGAATTATATTTAAAAGTATAGAGAAGCTGAATAGTGAGAAATAAAATCCATATTCCGAGGCCCCGGTCACATTCTGTACAGTCCGGTCAATACCAAAAATCCAGAATGGCTTCACCAGCAGATTCAGAAAAAGCAAAAGGGCCAGGTTTGTGATGAATTTACGCGTCATTCAGAAATTGCGGTTTTATCCGGATTTTCCCCGGTTAACAAAATAAATTAACCAATGATCAAAGATAGGACTTATTCATTAATAGCTTTATGCTGAAAAATAAAAACTCATGAACATATAAAATATTACTAAACATTTCATTAAAGGGTTATTACGAGTTGCGAGTAAACAATTATTTATCCGGCTTGTTATTCCTCCTGTATTTAATCTATTCTGCAAACCAAAATTCTGTAGTTATGCCCACAACCAACAACTCATCCAACGGTAGCTTCTACTATCCTTCCGACGAGGTCACCGCCAATGCACATATTCAGGAATATGAAAATCTCTACCGCCTGTCGATTGAAAATCCCGAGCAATTCTGGGGAGAAAGAGCTGGAGAACTGGAATGGTATACACACTGGGACAAGGTACTGGACAAAAGCAACGCACCTTTCTTTAAGTGGTTTACGGGAGGAAGGACCAATATTGTACACAATGCCATCGATCGTCATTTAACGACTTACAGGAAAAATAAGCTTGCCCTGATCTGGGAAGGCGAAGATGGTAGCCGACGTACTTTCTCATATCATGCACTCAACAGAGAAGTAACCAAGTTTGCCAATATTCTGCGGAGTATGGGGGTAAAAAAGGGTGAGATTGTCACCATTTATATGCCTCGAATTCCTGAACAAGTATTTGCCATGCTTGCATGTGCAAAGATAGGGGCAGCACATAGTGTAGTATATGGGGGATTTAGCGTGGAAGCCCTTGCAGAGCGCATACAGGATGCTGAGAGTAAAGTGCTGGTAACTGCAGACGGCGCCTACCTCCGGGGCAAGATCGTTCCGCTAAAGGAAATAGCAGATGAAGCAATGTCCCGTCAGGCAACACTTGAACACTGTGTCGTTGTCAAACGAACCGGGCAGGAAGTGTTTATGGAAGCCGGCCGTGATTTCTGGTATCACGATCTGGAGACCTTACCCGTTGCCCAGCACAAATGTGCCACCGTACCCATGGATGCTGAAGATCCACTTTTTATCCTCTATACTTCAGGAACAACTGGCCGTCCCAAAGGAATATTACACACCCATGGAGGCTATATGGTTTACACCTACACAACACTCAGGTATGTCTTTGACATCAGGGATGAGGACCGGTACTGGTGTGCTGCCGACCCTGGCTGGATAACCGGCCACAGCTATATTGTCTATGGGCCACTACTCAACGGAGCAACCAGCTTCATGTATGAGGGGGCACCCAATTATCCTTATCCCAACCGTTGGTGGAAGATGGTTGAAAACTACGGGATTACCATACTTTATACGGCACCGACCGCTATCAGGGGACTCATGCGTTTTGGAGATGCCTGGCCTGAAAAACACGACCTTAGTTCGCTGAGATTGCTAGGAAGTGTTGGGGAACCAATTAATCCGGAAGCCTGGAAATGGTATCATACCGTAATTGGCAAAGAGAAATGTCCGATCATGGATACATGGTGGCAAACAGAAACGGGAGGATTCATGATCACCCCGCTGCCTATAACCCCGCTGAAACCAGGTTCTGCTTCCCGTCCGTTTTTCGGGATTGATGTGGCTGTGGTAGATGAGAATGGCAAAGAGGTAGAACCCGGACAGGAAGGTTACCTGGTTATCAAACAACCGTGGCCAGGCATGCTCAGAACTGTTTACCGTGATGAAGAGCGTTACAAAAACCAATACTGGTCCCGGTTCAAAACCATGTACGAAGCAGGCGACTCAGCCCGGATTGATGAAGATGGCTATATCTGGGTGATTGGCAGAATGGATGATGTGATCAAGGTAAGTGGTTACCGCCTCGGAACGGCAGAGATCGAAAGCGCCCTGGTTAGCCATTCTGCTGTTGCCGAAGCTGCTGCCATAGGGCTGCCTCATGATGTGAAAGGAAATGTTATTCACGCATTCGTGATCTTAAGAGCTGGTGTTGATAAAAACGATGATCTTGAAGATACACTGAAAAAACATGTCTCCCATGAAATCGGCCCCATCGCCAAACCTGAGAAAATAGAGTTTGTCGATCAGTTGCCCAAAACAAGGAGTGGTAAAATTATGCGCCGCCTCCTTAAATCCAGGGCCATGGGATTGCCGGAAGGAGACAAGAGTACACTGGATGAGTAAGTACCTGTAACAAAATGAGGGGGGATTGTCAATATTAGGTCAGAAGTCAGGGGATCAGAGGACCGAAATGATAATACTCCTGTGACAGGGATTTTTATTATCTTTGGCGACAATGATAATAGCTGTTAATACCCGTTTATTATTGAAGGACAAATTGGACGGAATTGGTTGGTTTACTTTTGAAACACTGAAAAGAATCACTACCGGTCATCCCGAGCACCAATTCCTGTTCCTGTTCGACAGACCATGGGATTCGTCATTTATCTTTTCAGATAATATTATTCCTTTGAATGTGCAGCCACCCACCCGGCATCCCCTGTTGTGGTACCTGTGGTTCGAAAAAATGATTCCCGGCATTCTGAAAAAGTACAAAGCGGCTTTGTTCCTGTCACCAGATGGCTATTTGTCACTCAACACACCGGCCCCGTCCCTGCCTGTCATCCATGATATCAACTTTGCACACCGGCCGGAAGATTTGCCCTTTTTCACCCGATTATACTACCGGCACTATTTTCCGCTCTTCGCCCAAAAAGCCACAAGGATTGCAACTGTATCAGAATATTCGAAAAACGATATTGTCAATACTTACCGGGTTTCACCGGATAAGATTGATGTGGTATACAATGGGGCCAATGAGCTTTATTCTCCGCTGAATGAAGAGGAAAAAACATCAGTCAGGCATGAATATACTGCCGGGCATGAATTCTTTATTTTTGTTGGGACCCTGCATCCCCGGAAAAATGTTGCCCGGTTGCTCAAAGCCTATGACATGTTCAGGTCCAAAACAGATAACAGCATTAAACTCCTGATAGTAGGTGAAAAAATGTTCATGACCGGGGACATTGACCGGACTTTTATGGAGATGCAATACCGGGATGATGTAATCTTTACCGGCCGGCTGAATCCGGATAGCCTGCATCGTGTAATGGCTTCAGCCCTGGCCCTCACTTTTGTTCCCCTTTTTGAAGGATTCGGCATACCCATTCTGGAAGCCATGTATTGCGACACACCGATTATTTCTTCAAACATCACATCAATGCCTGAAATAACAGGTGATGCAGGAATATATGCTGATCCGCATTCAACAGATTCCATCTCAGAGGCCATAACTGCTGTATGGAAGGATCAGGGGTTGCGAAAAAATCTGATTGAAAAAGGAAGAATACAGCGCCAACAGTTCAGCTGGGATAAAACAGCCGATAATTTATGGGAATGTGTTGAAAAAGTACTTTAAAAATGTAAAAAGGAATGATATTTCATTTAATTTGCAGCTAATTTTTACTGAGCCAGTTCACTTTCGCAATCGGTAAATCCGAAAGGGGTGGATGAAAGGAGTTGATGTTTTGATAAAGAATGAGCAGATACTAAAACGCTACAAAAAAAGAGGTGTTGTTGAAGCAGGTTGTGATGAAGCGGGCCGCGGTTGTCTGGCCGGACCGGTGTATGCTGCTGCAGTAATCCTGCCTGAAAAGTTCGACCTTCCGGAACTGAACGATTCAAAATTACTTAAAGAAGAAACACGTTATTCCCTGCGTGTGCTGATTGAAAGACAGGCACTGGCATGGGCTGTGGCATGGGCAGATAATACTGAAATTGACAGGATCAACATCCTTAATGCTTCAATTCTGGCCATGCAACGGGCAATTGAGAAACTTAGCATTGAACCTGCCTACCTGTTGATTGATGGAAACCGTTTTAAACCCTATAAAACAATCCCTCATGAATGTGTAATTAAAGGGGACGGTATATATGCATCAATAGCAGCAGCCTCTATCCTGGCCAAAACATACCGGGACGATTATATGCAGTCACTTCATAAGGAACTTGATATGTATAGCTGGGACACCAACAAAGGTTATCCCACAAAAAAACACCGTAAAGCCATTGCAGCTTTTGGTATGAGCATTTACCACAGGAGAAGCTTTAATGCCATGACAGGTCAGTTTGAGTTGGATTTATAATAAAGAAATACAGGAATCCTGTTTGATGGGAGTTTAAGGAATATGTAACATAAAGAATTTTACAATATCAGGAAAATTAAACACACCATAATATTGTTAAACTATAATTAATGTAAGATGAGAAAATTTTTGTTTTTACTGGCCGGTTTCTCGATGATCTTTAGCGCAACGCTGAGGGCTGACGAAGGAATGTGGCTGTTGCCCCTTTTACAAAAGCTGAATATTGGCACCATGCAGAAGATGGGGCTGAAGTTGAGTGCAGATGATATTTACAGTGTAAATCATTCAAGTCTGAAAGATGCGATAGTAATCTTTGGTGGTGGATGTACCGGTGAGATCGTTTCTGATCAGGGCCTGCTGCTTACTAACCACCATTGCGGTTATGATGCCATTCAGAGCCACAGTACGGTTGAACACGATTACCTGGCTGACGGGTTCTGGGCAACCAGCAAGGATCAGGAACTCACCAATCCCGATTTGTCTGTAACCTTTCTGGTTAGGATGGAAGATGTAACTGAAAAAGTACAGAGTGCCTTGAGTGATACCATGTCAGAGGATACCCGCAACAAAACCATTATGGAGGTTGGTTCTAAGCTTGCCGATGAGGCAACGGAAGGAACTGCTTATCATGCCATGGTACAGGATTTTTTTGCCGGGAATAGCTTTTACCTGGTGGTGTATGAAACCTTCAAAGATGTACGACTGGTAGGAACACCACCATCATCCATAGGAAAATTTGGTGCCGATACCGATAACTGGATGTGGCCCCGCCACACCGGTGACTTCAGCGTTTTCAGGGTATACATGGCACCGGATGGTTCTCCTGCTCCTTACAGCCCGGATAATGTACCGCTCAAACCCAAAAAACACCTGCCTGTTTCACTCAAAGGCATTGACAAGGGAGATTTTACAATGATAATGGGTTATCCCGGAAGTACCGACCGGTATATGACTTCCTATGGCGTAGAACAACAGCTGGAAGTTACCCACCCCAACCGCATCAAGATCAGAGGGGAGCGCCAGGAGATACTGATGAAGGATATGCAGGCCAATCCGAAAGTACGTATCCAGTATGCCAGTAAATACAGTCGTTCCAGCAATTACTGGAAATACAGCATCGGTCAGAGCGAAGGCCTCAAAAGACTAAATGTGGTTGAAAAGAAGAAAGAACAGGAAGACCAGTTCAAAAAATGGATTTCTGAAAGTGTCGCCCGCGAAAAGAAATACGGTGACGCACTTAATATGATCAAAGACGCCTATTTGCAAAGTCAGCCATATGAAAATGCCACCCAATACCTTTTTGAGGCAATATTCAGAGGAACCGAATCATCAAGCATAGCCCTGAGAACGATGGCTTTGTATAATACACTTAAGAATGAACCTGATAACACTGAGAAAATTAAAAATATTGCTGATAGAATAAAAGAATCACTTCCGGATTTCTACAAAGACTACAACGAACCTACCGACAAAAAAGTGGCAGCAGCCATGCTGAAACTGGTGAACCAGGATATCCCGGCAATATATCAGCCGGATGTATTCAAAATAATCAATGGGAAATACAAAGGTGATGTTGATAAGTTTGTAGATAAATTATACAGTAAATCCATCTTTCCGTACCAGGATAAACTGGAAGCGTTCCTGGATGATCCGGATCTGAAAACCATGGAAAAGGATCTCGCCTTCCAACTGGCACGCACTTCTTACCTGAAGTATATGGAATTGAGAGGTCTGTCCAGTGATTATGACAACGAACTGGAAAAAGGACTGCGCTTATATATGGCTGGTTTAATGGAAATGAAACAGGATCATGTATTCTACCCCGATGCCAATTTTACCATGCGTTTAACTTATGGCCAGGTAGGTGACTACAGCCCAAAAGATGCAGTAATTTATAAATATTATACTACACTGAAAGGTGTAATGGAAAAAGAAGATTCAACCAACTGGGAATTTGTAGTACCAAAGAAACTTAAAGAACTGTATAACGCCAAAGATTATGGCAGGTACGGCGCCGATGGGTATATGCCGGTTTGTTTTACCACCAATAATGATATCACAGGTGGCAACTCAGGAAGTCCGGTAATGAATGCAAACGGTGAGTTGATTGGCCTTGCTTTCGATGGAAACTGGGAAGCCATGAGTGGAGATATTGCTTTTGAAGATCAGCTTCAGAAAACAATCTGTGTGGATATCCGCTATGTACTTTTTATCATGGATAAATTTGCAGGAGCAAAAAGCCTGGTAGATGAAATGACACTCGTTCAATAATCTTTTCTTTAGTCGTAATGAAGCCGGATGGAGTAGCTTGCTCCACCCGGCTTTTTTTATGCTGATCTTTATCAGTTAAAATAAATGTACAATTAACAATTATTTCAACTCCAGCGAATCCAGTTACCACTTCTTCTATATAGGTTTGATAATGTGTTATTTAGTATTAACACTCGATATTTTTCTGTCAGTGAGTAAAATCACCACATGCAAGTAAGGTATGTCAATGGCAAATCGTTGCAAAAGGCTTTGTGCTGAAATACTTTTAACATAACAAACTAAAGCAAGAAACAATGGATACAATTCTACACGAAGCCCCTTATGAAGCCC
>DASQZP010000095.1:0-8826 GCA_035638655.1 Bacteroidales bacterium | reverse complement strand
AAGAAGGTAAAAGTAACATGCTTATCAGCTTTTCTTTTTTTGAGCTCATGGATCATATTAAACATCAGTTCGAAGGCCGGTCCGCCTCGCACAGCGCTCTTGTCCTTCGGGTTTCCCCCAAACCCGATGGCAATATTGCCTCCTTTTGCAGCAATCTCGTTGAATCGATCCCGAATGGCTACCGACTGTTCGGGATGCCCGCAAATGGATAGTGTATGCTCAATACCCGGGTGAGGCACCTTCCAGGCTCCCGAAGCAATGACCAGGTAGTCATAGTTTAAGTTATCCAGCTCTTTCAACTTAACAATATTTTGTTCCTGATCGATACCGGTGAATTCATCACGAATAAATTCAAATCCATGTTTCTTTGCCAGACTTTTCAAATTGAGGGTGGCTTTTTCGAAGGGCAGCTTTTGGATGGGTATCCAGATGGAAATCGGATAGATGAAGAAATATTCCCTGTTGGAGATCAGTGTTACTTTGTGCTTTTTTTTGCGGAGTTTGATTGCGGTTTCTACACCCGCAAATCCACCTCCGATGACTACAATGTGTTTTTCTGAATGATCCATTTGAATTCAATAATTTACTAATTTGTTAACATTATTAGAGTTATGTCTCTTTTGTTTAAAGACCTCCATTATTGTATTATGTGGCATTGAAAATGTATTACCACACGAGAGGACTCATGCGGTAGTGGTGAGGAAGAATCAGACTGGCGCGAGTGATAAGTCACTGACAACATGTCCGCGCCAGCCTGTGTTGTAGCGACAAAGCCACTACAACCTTTTCAACTTCTACATCCTCTACCTCCTCTATCTCCACTACAACCTTTACATCCTTTACAACCTCTACAACTTCTACAACCTCTACCTCCTCTACAACCTCTATCCCCTCTACCTCCGCAAATATTCCACAGCACTTAAGGCTGCAATTGTTCCGTCAGCAACTGCAGTGGCTTCCAGCTTATGCTGATTCAATTTCCTGAACAGTTGTTTGTAACATTTTCATGATTCTTATTTTTTATATTTGTTAATACTAAGTACAGGTTCAAACCTAAGACTCCCGTTGGGACATTCAGCCACACATTTCAGGCATTTGGAGCAACTGAAATTTTCGGCCGGATTTTTAAGCTTTGTGTTGTAGAGGCTGTATTCATGCTTGTCAATAGTTGGCAGGTAACAGGCTTTGTCACACAAACCACAGTTTTTACAGGTATCCTCATTCAATGTTATCTTAAAGAGGGATACCCTGTTCAGCAAGCCTGACACCCAGGCTACCGGACAACCAATTTTATGATACTGATACATGTTTTGCAGTGAGTTATCCGGACTCAATTTCATGATCAGCTCCATCATGATGCCGATCGGGCACATCCAACGGCAGAAAACCTTGCCCCAGATGACACCAAACAGAGTACCGGCTGCCAGTACCCACCAAAGTGAAATATGGTAGTAGCTGATGGCTGCATAAGTGATTAATCCAAGTATAAGCTGTATGTAGAAGCGCTTCCGGGACAACAGGCTGACGATGGTATTCTTATTTTTCTTTTCCACTTTAATCTTTTTAATCTGATAAGCAATCGTTTAAATCTTATTCATTCATTATCAATAATCTCGGTAATCACTTTGTTGTCAGAAACAATATTTTCATTCAGATAATCATTGATTAGGATTTCCGGGGTGTCCATCGGTACACCCACGTAGAGATGGATTTTGTATTTGCTGAAAAGCGAGATAATTTGTCTGTCTATCTTATAGGTAATAATATCGGTGATCCCGTTCTTTGCCGCCCATGCAGGCAGCTCAATCATGTCATATATTTCCGGCAGGGACATCTTTTTCCCTGTTGCCGTCCTTTCTTTGATATCAAAGATCATGTAATAACTGCACTGACCGAAATATTCGCTGAGTTTACCCTGACTAACCGGAATTGCTACCCGTTTCATTTTAATTTATTTTGTTGATGCAAAAATAGGGCAGGGGAGGAAACGTTCTGGTGGTTGTGTATTGCAGAAAAAGGGGGAATAATATGAAAAAATACAGGTTTTTTACTATGAAATTATAGGATTGGTTGGTTTTTTATTTGTTTTTAATGAATCGTTGTAAGCGTCCGCTTGTACACCCCAATGAACTGTCGCAAGTGTCCGCTAGTGATCTGCGGGTCGGGCCGACCTTGCAGATTTTATTGTAAAGCAAATTGGTTCAGATGAATATATTCATAAAAAACCTGTTATTGCTTATTAGCACATACTGATAAATATTCCGCTGCAGTACTATTGTATCGTATGGAATTTAATCTAACAGCTGAACAATTGTATAAACCACACGAGGGGACTCGTGCGGTAGCAGAGCCTCTACAGCCTCTACAACCTCTACCTAACATTTACATCCCTTATTGTAAATTTTTCCGGATACGATAATTACATTTGTAGGATTGATTAACTAAAAGACTGGTAAATTGAACAATGATATAGTTCCCGACAGGATCGAAAATACTTCAGGCTGTTTTCAAAAGCTGAGTGAAGAAGAACTCGCGTTTATCAATGAGAAAAAAACCCAGATTTTTTATCTGAAAGGGGAAACTATTTTCAAACAGGGAGCCTTTGCTCCCCATGTACTTTTTGTAAACCATGGACTGGTTCGGGTATATTTGCAAACAGGAACGAACAAACAGCTGAATCTGCGTATTGCCCGTAAGGGTGATTTCGTGGCTTTTTCATCAGTATTCGGAGAGAACATATATAACTATTCGGCAGTAACGCTGGTCGATTCAGCGATCTGTATGATTGACAAAAGTGCATTAAAACAGTTATTGATGCAAAATCATGATTTTGCATTAGAGCTTACATCCCGTAACTATAGTAATGAAAGACGATACCTGGAAATCATCGGAAACATTTCCTACAAACAGATGCGGGGTAAACTGGCATCGGCACTATTATATCTTGCCGAAGAAGAGTTTAAGAGTGAAAATCTGTTTCAGTTCCTGACCCGGCAGGACATTGCAGATTTTGCTTCTATTACTATTGAAAGTGCAATTAAGTTCCTTAAAGAATTTGAAAGAGAAGGGATCATACAGCTGGACAGGAAAAATATTGACATCCTGAACAGGGAAGAACTGTTGCTGATCAGTAAGAATGGATAAATTTTAAAGATAATCGCATGAAAAGTATAAACATGAAAATATGGATACTGACGTTATGTCTGGGAATTGGACTGGCAGGTTTACAGGCCCAGACAAAAATAGCCTGTATCGGAAACAGTATTACTTACGGGTATGGCTTGTTATCGCCTTCTGAACAGAGTTACCCGACACTTTTGCAGGAGATGCTGGGGGATAATTACCTGGTGAAGAATTATGGAGTTAGTGCACGCACCCTGCTTAAAAATGGCAACCTTCCTTACTGGAATGAACCACAGTATGCCGAAGCAAAAGCATTCAATCCGGATACGGTGATTATCATGCTGGGAACCAATGATGCCAAGCTGAAGCTGAACTGGCAGCCTCATCATGATGAATTTATTATGGATTATGAAGCGTTGGTACGCACTTTTAAAAGCCTGCCTTCAAAACCCGAAATATGGATTTGTGAGGTAGTACCAGCCTACCGGAGAATCTGGGATATTTCTGATTCAACGATTGTATATGGAGTGAACCCTGCTATTATGAAGGTAGCAAAAGAAGAGCATGTTCATCTGGTTAATATGTACAATAAGATGTCAGGACATCCTGAATGGTTCCAGGATGATGGCATCCATCCAAACAAAGAAGGCGCTGAGGCAATGGCTGGTATTTTCTATGAGGTATTGACCGAAAAAAGATAAGTAAGTTATGCCAGAAGCATTATTAAATTTACTTTAGCTTTTATTTTCATCAAATCAATTAACTTTGAGGTTATGATTATCAGGAAAACAATTCCGGCATTGGCACTGATACTTACATTTGCCTTGATGTTAGGTGCCTGTAGTGACCGTAAACAGAAAGCAAAATTTTATTATCCCGGTGAGTTTGAGCCACAAAGTTCCACTTTTTTCTTTTGGTCAACGGATTATTACGGAATAATACCGCAACTTACTGCCGTTATTTCTCAAAAAGACACGGTGACGCTGTTTCTCAATAATAATATCCAGGATACCAAAACCATCAGGGATATACTAAAAAATTATCGTGGCAATCCGGATAATATCCGTTTTATTCATTTAAAGAATAATTACAACAACATTTGGATAAGGGATTACGGTCCGCTTTTTTTAATCAATAAACGTGGAGAAAAAGAAATAGTAAAGTTCAGATATTTTGGTACTGATCCGGGTTTTACAGAGGAATATGCCTCCCGAAAACATTTACCTGTTATAAACAGTTCGCTCAACAGTACCGGTGGTTCCCGTGAAGTAAACGGAAAAGGGACCATGCTGCTTTGTGAGATGCATGAACTGGATGTCAACAAACCAAAAACAAAAGAGGAAATTGAGGAGGAGATGATCAGCAAGCTTAATCTTAAAAAGATCATCTGGCTTAAGAAGGGCATTCCCCAGGATGATAGTTTCCTTTCGGGACCTTTATATGATAGTGTGTATCCCAAAGGAGTAAATGGACATGTTGATGAATTCTGCAGGTTTGCCAATTCAAAAACTATATTAATATCTTCAGTTACAGACGAGGAAGCAGCAGCCAATCCTATACTTAAAGAAGCTAAGATCAGGCTCGATGAGAATTACAACATTTTGAAAAATGCAGTTGATCAGGATGGAAGTAAATTTACAATATATAAAGTTCCCATGGCTCCATTGTTAATTTCCGACCGGAGAAAAGGTACGGAGAAAAGAATCGTAGCCAGTGTGACCAGCTATATGAACTTTATTATAACCAATTCGTATATTATCCTTCCCTCTTATCTGACATCCGAATCACCTGATCGGATTCTTCAGCAGAAGGAAAAAAAAGTGGGTGAGATCTTCAGGGAGGTATTTCCCAACCGCAAAATTATACGCGTTCGGGCAGATATAATTAATTATTACAGTGGAGGTTTCCATTGTATTAGCATTAATGAGCCACTGGCTGGTAAGGTAAAGTGATATTAGGAAATTTATAGTCTTTCCTTTTAACAATGTGTTAAATGGCATTACAGTCTAATCTATTAGAGATATGATTGTATAATGATTTTTATCCCCTTATTTTTGCAGCTTCAAAAGGCGAACCCAATAGAATTATCAAATAAGGAAAACATTATAGCTAATTTGTTGATGAGGTATAAGATGGAGTTTATAGGGGAGGTGATGGGAACCTTCCTGCTTGTATTATTTGGTTGCGGGGCAGTTGCGGATTCAATACTTTACGATGCGTATGAAGGGCTGTTGCAGGTGGCACTGGCATGGGGTATAGGTGTTACCCTGGCTATTTATCTTACCCGTCATATTTCCTGCGCTCATCTCAATCCGGCTGTTACGCTGGCAATGGTTCTAAGTAAGCGTATGAAGATCAATGCACTGCCTGCATATATGACCGGGCAGGTTATCGGGGCTTTCCTGGCAGGACTGGCAATTTATTTATTATTAGGGAGAGTTATCGTTGATTTTGAGTCAATACATGGTATAGTAAGGGGGACTCCGGCTTCAGTAAGGACAGCAAGAATGTTTGGCGATTATTACATAAATGCTGAAAATCCGGTAAAAATTTCATTGCTGCTGGCTATGGGAGCAGAGGCTTTTGGGACATTTTTATTGCTATTGATGGTATTTTCGCTTACAGAAGACAGTAATACCGGCCGTCCTGACAATTCATTGACACCAGTATTTATTGGATTAACAGTAACCTCAATTATTGGTCTGATCGCTCCCCTGACCCAGGCAGGTATTAATCCTGCGCGTGATTTTGGTCCCCGAATGGTTGCCTGAATATTTGGCTGGAAGGAGATTGCTTTCCCTGATCATTACGGCGGTTTTTTCTTTGTTTATATCTTGGCACCGCTGATTGGCGGAGCTGTTGCAGCCTTCTTCTATGTTGGTATTGTTGGGCCGGCAATGAAAAATTCCACCGGAGAATGCAATTGTAATACAGATGATTTTCAATATTAAAATGATTTAAATATGACTGGTATAACAAGATTAATCATGGTAGGAGGATTCCTGGGGGCCGGAAAAACTACCTTATTGTATGAAATCACCCGAAAGTTAATGAGCGAAGGGAAAAAGATAGGTTTGATTACAAATGACCAGGCTTCTGAATTGGTTGATACGACGTTTCTGTTACAAACCCAGGCTAAAGTGGGAGAAGTGAGTGGCAGCTGTTTTTGTTGCAATTATAACGGATTTATTGATTCCTTAAAAAAGGTAAAGGAAGAATCCGATGCAGATATTTTAATAGCTGAACCAGTGGGGAGTTGTACCGATTTATCAGCTACTATTATGCAGCCACTGAAAGAACAACTGAACAAAGAGCTTAAGGTTTCTCCCCTGAGTGTACTGGCTGATCCGATTCGTCTGGCTGATATTCTGGATGGCCGGCAGGCTGGTTTGCACCCCAGTGCTGTCTATATTTTTGAGAAGCAGCTGGAAGAGAGTGATATCATTTTAATTTCTAAAACAGATCTTCTTGAAGATTCTGAGCTTGAATTCCTGAAGGAAAAAGTAAAGTTGAAATATCCGGAATCAGAGGTAATGTCAGTCAGTTCAAAGACAGGAGAAGGGTTTGCTGAATGGCTTGAGAAGGTTTTGACAGGTACGCAAGCTGGTCAACGAATTGTTGATGTTGATTATGACATCTATGCTGAAGGTGAAGCGGTATTGGGTTGGTTAAATGCATCATTGAAACTTGCCGGAAAACAGGTAGAATGGGATTGGTTTGTGGAAAAATTTCTTAAATCCCTGGGAGAATCAATTGATAAAAAGCAGATTGGAACAGGACATATTAAAGTTATTCTTGAAAACGGGATTCAGTATGTTACCGGAAATATCACAGGGAGAACCAACACACTTAATATAAGCGGAAAATCAGGAGTTTCAGACAAAGCACAAATGATTATTAATGCCCGGGTTGGCACCGATCCTGAAACACTGGAGAAAATAGTTAAGGTTATACTTGAAAACTTATCAAGTGATAAAATTAAGATAATTACTGATGCCTGGAGATGTCTTAGTCCTTCATATCCCAGACCTACACATCGGTATAATCATATTGTTGATTAAAAATATAAAATAACTTTTGTATATATAACAAAGGCACGGTTAACTTCACCGTGCCTTTTTATTCTTTCTATTTATTAAATACCTGAACTACAATGCTTCAATTACCCTCTGCAGTTTACTCCTGATATCACTGGCAATACCTGCCAGTTCCTGGTTTTCCACAGCCTGCATTGAGGCAACGGGATCGACGGCGGCTACTTCAATCTTGCCATTCTCAAGTTCCTGTACAATGACGTTGCAGGGCAACATGGTACCAATTTTATTTTCCTGCTGCAATGCTTTATATGCATTGGGCGGATTACAGGCACCTAAAATTTTGTACTTTCTGAAATCAACTCCCAACTTTTCATTTAACTTTTCATGAATGTTAATTTCTGAAAGCACGCCAAAGCCTTCTTTTTTAAGTTCCTCGGTAGTCTTATCTACAGCCTCCTCAAAACTGTAATTTGTTGTCTTTTCAATATAATACTTCATATGTTTTAAATTTTACTGTTAATAACAGGTTTTTAGAAATCTTCATCAGATTATCATTCAGTCTGATAGTTAATGTCTTAACAAAGATTCGACCTGCTTGTTCAAGAAAAATTTTAAAAAAAATGAGTGCTGATTGTCATTCTCCTTACCTCTATCAGTATAATCTGTTTTGAATGGCAGATATACAGCGAAGTAACTTATTTAAGCTGTTAATTGCATACAATAAAAATAAAAATAAAAAAGCCTGTGTTTTACGCAGGCTTTTTTATTTAGGCATTTTTTCCGGAGTCAGGACGCCTTTTTCTTTTTTTGGATCCTGATCCCTTAAATATACGCTTGAATATTGATTCGCTTTTGGGTTCGCCATAATAGCGGTCGTCATATCCGTATCCATAACCGCTTTTTTTCGGATATACATCGTTCAGCAATACCGTTAGATTCGAAATCTTATTATTTTCAATATTCTGAATTGTGGTAGCGAAATTTTGTTTGATGGTTGTATTTTGCCTTGCTACGAATACATTAACATCAGCATAATTCATTAGCAGGTAAGTGTCAGCAACAACACCAACAGGGGCGGTGTCAATAATAATGTAATCGTAAATATTCCGTAACCTGGCAATAAACTCACTTGTTTTATCAGAGGCGATGAGTTCAACGGGATTTGGTGGGATTGGCCCTGCAGAGATCAGATCCAGGTTTTCAAGTGGTGTAGGTTGTATAATATCTTCGAGTAAAGCGCGATTACTCAAATAGGAACTAATTCCGAGCATATTGGTAAGGCCAAAGTCCTGATACAACATCGGGCGTCTGAGGTCGAAGCCCAGCAGCAGTGTCTTCCTTCCAAACAATGCAAAGGCAGAAGCCAGATTAATTGCAGTAAATGATTTTCCTTCACCACTGGATGATGAAGTTACTACCAGTAATTGTTTTGTCTTTCCCTGGGAAAGGATTTGAAGATTTGTGCGCACTGATCTGAAAGATTCTGAAATTGCTGATTTTGGGTGATCAGAAATAACAGTAGTAGTTTTCTTAGTATTATGGAAAATGATTCCTATAACAGGAATTTTGGTCATATGTTCTATATCCCGTTTGTCGGTGATCTTATTATTGAAGAAGTCACGCAACATAATAGTCGACGCAGGTATAATAAAACCTATTACAAGTG
>DASQZP010000094.1:0-2195 GCA_035638655.1 Bacteroidales bacterium | reverse complement strand
TATAGGATGTTCCGTTAATAGTTGTATCATTCCCGATAGAAACAGTGATAGTATCGCGGGTGCTTTGCAAACTGTCGTAACGGCTGTACATCCATTCGGTTCCGGTGACATTCGGAAAATAGGCGTTGTTTTTATTATCTTTCTCTGATTTTTCTGTATCCTCACAAGAAATTGCTGCCAGGGTGAGAATCAGAATTAAGCTGGTAAATACAATATTTCTCATAAGTGTTTTTTTAATAATGATGATTAAGCTATTGATAAGGTTGCGTATGCCGGTTAAGTAATGATCAAGGAAGGTATTCAGGTATATAAAGAAGATTAAAAGTATAATAATAATTTAAGGATCAGTTTTCCAATGCAAAATGACACTGATTTACACACGAAAGTAATTTTTGAATTTGCTTGGAAAATCCGGGATTAAGGACCGTAATTTCTTTGATGAATATGCAAAATTATTTGATGAGCGACATAACACTACCTCTTAATGAGACGTAAAAACGTATTATTTACTTTTATTATGGATGTATCCGGGTTATGGAATGCATGAGATTGAATCAACGCTAAAGCTGATATTGGAAAATGAGCAGACTAACAGTAGGGAAAGACTGGAGAATAGCAGTCACATGGAGGAATGTTACGAAAAAGTTTCCTGATTTTTTATTTAAAGATTTTCAAACCTATTCACTGGAGCAACGTTACCTGGCACTCATACCCTGCATTGCGTCATTGTTGACTTTCATATCCATTTCCGTATGTATTTTCTTACATAATGATTATACTGCGGTTGTATGTCTGGTGAGTTCAGTTATATACGCGATTTCCTATTTTGTGATCCGGTTCAGGAAAGCTTATAGACTTGCAGCCTGGATCATGATATTGAATACACTGGTCCTGGTAGATTTTATCTGGTTTCAGTTTGAGGGATCCAAAGGTGCTGCATTGCCCATCATACTGGTATTAATGATAGCTGTGATGATGTTCTTTCAAAAGGCAGAAAAGTTTGTGGGCATTGTACTTGTACTTGTCAATCTTAGCTTTTTGCTCTACGCGGAGTTGAGCTATCCTGCACTAATCAGACCCTATTCCAGTAATGTAGACAGGATACTTGATATTTTTATTACCTCCTTAATGTGTGGTATTTTCATGATGTACCTGATTTCCGGTATCCTCAAATCTTATCATCAGGAAAAAATAAATGCTGAAAACGCCAGTAAATTGAAATCAGCATTTCTTGCAAATATTTCCCATGAGATCAGGACCCCTATGAATGCCATTATGGGTTTTTCTTCACTGCTTACCCAGGATGGTGTTAATTCGGAAGAACGAAATTTATATAATAAGTATATTACGAGCTCCTGTCAGGTATTTTCAAATTTGATCAATAATATTATCGATATTTCGGAGATTGAATCAAAACAGTTTAAAAGGATACATAATTCGAACTGCAGTGCCAATGATATCTTGCAGTATGTTTATGAGTATTTCAGGAATGATGACTGGCATCATATTTATCATGAAGTTGAATTTTACCCGGCAAGTGGTCTTTCAGATGGAGATATATATTTTGAAACAGATTGTACCATGATCAAACAAGTACTTATTAATTTGATTGATAATGCATTAAAATTCACCCATAAAGGGTATGTCAAATTTGGTATCAAAAAGAAACAGCAGGAATTATTATTTTTTGTAAAGGATACAGGAATCGGGATTCCCGCAGACAAACATCACTATATTTTTGAAAGTTTTTCAAAAGTTACGCAAGTTAATAATAAATTATACAGAGGTGCCGGTCTTGGATTGACTATCTCGCAGAATCTGGTTGAATTACTTGGAGGCAGGATCTGGATTGAATCAGAGGAACATCAGGGCTCGGTATTTTATTTTACTGTCCCGTATAAACAGGTTGCTGTACAGGTATGAAAAGTATGGACTCTATGCTATGTTTTTCTTTGTTTGACAATATAAATTATAAGTATATTCAGACTTTCATAACGATCAGTATGCATCCTAAATATGAATGATACTGTATTCAACTAATAATGAGGTATATAATTTTATTTTTTCTGTCAGGCTTTTTTTTAATTGCCAAATCCGCACAAAGGGATACTGTGGTTATAGGTTGCGATTATAATTATCCGCCTTATTCTTTTGCTGATAAAAACGGGAGGCTAACGGGTCTTGATATAGATGCA
>DASQZP010000093.1:0-4774 GCA_035638655.1 Bacteroidales bacterium | reverse complement strand
TTGCACTACCCAGGTCTCCCGGTTTGCTAAAAGATGCATTTAATTCACTGGCGCGGAACAAATAAGCTTTGGCCAGAAAATGCTGAGCTGCATATTTGGCAATTCTGCCAACCTGTGCAGGTTCAGCAGGCAAAAGTGCTTCAGCATTTTTCAAATCACTTATAATTTGTTTATAAATATCCTCTGCTGAGGCCCTTGTAAACTCCAGTTCAACACCATTTGAAGGGCGTACCTTAAGCGGGACACCTCCAAATTGCTTTACCAGCTTAAAATAGTCGAAAGCACGCATAAAATAACATTCACCCAACCGGTTATTTGCCAAATCCCCATTTTCCATTACCTCCGGAATTTTGCTGATACCAATATTAGCCAGGTTAATATTTGAATACATATTATCCCAAACTGCTGATGCATGAATATTTGTTGCATCCAGTGTAGAGGAATAGGTGTTCCACATTATAAAATTTGTTCCTCCACCATTGGTGAACTCATCGGTTCCGTAATTTGTGGTTGAATAGGCCCACTCATAATTAAAGTGGAATTTCAGGCCATCATACAATCCGTTAACCAGGGCTTCAATCCCATCAGGAGTGTCATAATATTTCTGAGTTATGGTTGCCACCATTTCTTCCTGGAGATAATCCTTGCAGGAAAAAACGGTAATTGATAAGAATGATAATATAATAAGTATCTTTTTCATCTCAGTTACATTTTAGTTTCCGGTTAATTAAAAGGTTGCATTCAAACCCACAACAAAACTTCTGGTAAGTATTGAAGAAGTTGAAGGTGAATTAGAAATAGTAGAAGGAGCGTTTACATCAGGATTAATAAACTTTGTTTTAGTGTACAGATATGGATTCAGCACCTCAGCATAGATCTTCAGATTACTCAATTTCATCTTGCCAACCACAGTTTCTGGCAGTGTATAGCCCAGGGAAATATATTTAACAGCAATAAAAGATCCATCCTGATAATTCATCGAGCTCCAGAAGACTGGTTGCCCCCCGTTCCCATAATCAGCTTTTGGATAAGCATTAGTGGGGTTATGTACAGTCCAGTAATCTACTTTTCTTGAAGCATATCTACCCTGCATGTCAGGGGCATTTACATATATAGTCTGCCCCCACCTGGCGTACACGAAAAATGATAACTCAATCCCTTTATAATTAAAGGTGTTGGTTATTCCCCCGGTCCATTTAGGATTAATTGTACCCACAATCTCTCTGTCATTGTTTGCATCAATGATACTATCACCATTAAGATCAGCAACTCTTATATCACCAGCTTCATAGTTAGCTTTACCCAGTTCATTGTATCTTTTTCTTAATGTACTGTCAGCTATCTGCCAGATACCTGTTTTTCTGTAATCATAATAAATATTTACAGGCTGACCGATAAACCATGAATTAGAGACCATATCCTCTTTCCCGTTTTGCAATTCAACTATTTCTTCTTTATTGGTGGAGAAAGTAAAATTTGTGGTCCATTTAAAATTTGGCCGGCTGAAGTTAACTGTAGACAGAACTATCTCAAAACCCTTGTTCCGAGTTTTTCCAATGTTTGTATACACACTTGTGGCTCCGTCAATTGTAGGGATACTCATCGGCATCAGCAAATCATGAGTATTTGCATGATAATAATCGAATGATCCGTTAACACGATTAGCAAATAATCCCAGATCAATACCAAGATTCCACTGAGTAGTCTTTTCCCATTTCAGGTTTTCATTTCCCAGTACACCCTGTGCATCCGAAGCGCCCTTAGGATCGCCAACAATATAGCCATTAACCACAGTACTCCCAAAAACATAAGGCATATAAACCAAACCGCCCAGTGTTGAATATGGGCTGATTGCAGCATTGCCAGTAGTGCCAAGCCCAAACCTGGGTTTAAGTTGACTAAGCCAGCCAGCTCCCTGAAGAAAAGCTTCATCCTGCATTTTCCATGCAAGGGCAAATGACGGAAAAAAGTCCCATTTATTACCCGGAGCCAGGACAGACGACCCATCCCATCTACCGGATACAGTAAGAAGATATTTGTCCATTAAAGTATAATTGATCCTACCCATGTATGACATGAGTGTTTGCTTTGTATACCCGGATCCATATCCATTCAATGCTCCATTTGTTGTTGAACCAAGATTATACCACAACTGACTGTCATAAGGCAGTTTAATTGCATTCATATTCGATGATTCCTGCCTGTTCAGCGAAGAACTTTGCAGCAAAGTAATCCCTAATGTATGCTTGCCAAAACTTTTATCATAATACAACAAATTATCAAGTGTATAAGCAAAGTACTGAGACTGGTCAAGTGCTGCATAATTACTTGATGATGGAGAATTTCCGCCACGAAGGGAAGATTGAGCCGACTGGAATTGACCTCTCCGGTAATTTCTGAAGTCAGGACCAAAATTTACATGATAGCGTAAACCATCAAAAAACTTGATTTCACCATAGAAATTACCCAATGCACGAAGATTTGTACGCTCATCAGTAACATAGTTGTAATCAAGAATTGGATTAACAATATTCAGGTCACCACCAGGAGTATAAATAAAGTTACCATCAGCATCATAAGGAACGGCAAAAGGCAGCATTCCTTTGGCAGCATCATATAATCTTCTGGCACCGCGGGAACCGCCAGCAGAAAAACCATAATTCTGTACTGACCATGTTCCGGTAAAAGCTCCACCAAATGTAAACCATTCCGTTGGGTTTGCTTCAAGGTTTATTTTACCTGTATACCGTTTATAATCTTCTCCTTTATTGGTTCCCAGTTGATCCAGGTATCCACCTGAAATATAAGTTTTAATTTTTTCAGTTCCCATGCTTGCACTCAATGTATGATCCTGGGTGATTCCTGTACGGGTAACATAGCCAGTCCAATCAGTAGTTTCCAATTGAGATGGATCATAAGTTCCACCTGACCATGCATTTGCAATGGTTGCCCATGCAGCAGGATCCTGTCCGAGTATCAGCTGATCCATTGCCATGGTAGGATTATCCGGATCAATAGTAACATTGCTTACTACCATACCCCGGTATGCCTCACGTCTGTATTTTACATACTCTGCAGAGTTAAAATTCTCTGAAAGATCATCAATTTTATCGAAGGTGACTGAAGTGTTGTAATTAATCTGAGCCTTTCCGGCTTTTCCTCTTTTGGTAGTAATAAGTATAACGCCGTTTGCCGCACGCGATCCATAAATAGCTGCTGCGGAGGCATCTTTTAAGATATCTACGGATTCGATGTCCTGCGGATTAACAGCTTCAATTCCTCCGGAGGCAAGCGGAATACCATCTACAACGTACAATGGTTCATTGGTGGCTAAAAGCGAACGGTTACCACGAATTCGGATTGAACCCATTTCTCCCGGACGGGCATTTGATGTAATATCTACGCCGGCTGCACGACCCTGCAGTGCCTGCATGGTATTCTGAACAGGCGATTCCTGAATTTCCTGAGCGCCAACACGCGCGACTGACCCAGTTAAATCACTCCTCTTAACAGTACCGTAACCAACTACGATGACTTCATCAAGTTTTTGAATATCCGGAACAAGCTCTACGTTTACCGCAGTTTGTCCGGTAAATTCAATTTTTTCAGAAACATAGCCTACATAGGAATACACCAGCGTAATGCCAACCTGAGGGACCATAATGGAATATTTGCCATCCAAATTAGAAATAACTCCCGTAGTTGTCCCTTCTATAGAAATATTTACACCTGGAAGTGGTTCCCTTGTATTGGCATCAGTAACTATTCCACTCACCTTAAATTGCTGCTGTCGGAGGAAATTTCTGCCTACTGCCATATCAGGATCAGATGGTTTGTAAATCAAAATATGCCTGTCTTTGATCTCGTAAGCTACATCCTGATTTTTAAGAGCAGTATTTAGTATCTTGTCAATGGTCTGGTTGCGTGCAACAATAGTTACCCGCTGATTGTCATTCAACTCATTGTTATTGTACCAGAAGGAAAAATCACTTTGCTTTTTAATCTCTGTCAGTACATCTTTAATGGTTGCATTTTCCAGATCCAGATTGAGTTTGGTCTCCTGGGAATAGGTATTAGCGGCCGAAAGACCCAGGGTACTAACTAGAAAAAGTATTGCTGTTAGCTTCATGATAGTTAGTAGTTTTTTTAGGGGGGAAAAGGGCTCATTTCCACCACTTAATAAAATTTTTATCATACCTTTACAATGGTTTTGGTTAAATAATTTTTGTAGTTTATTGAAAGCCGAAACTTGCTGAATCGGGAAATGTAGCAGCATTTTCCGATTCTTTTTTAATTAAGAAGTATTTTCCATAGAATCATGAGTTTAGAGGGTTTTACATTTGATTTACAGTATTAGCTATTTTTTAAATATTTTAATAGTATCCTGTTTACTAACATAATTGAAATCATGATGTCTCTTCATTAAATCGAGCACATGACTGATTTCATCGGTTGCATTAAAAATGCCCGAAAACACTTCTTTTTTAAGTGTATCTTCCTGAATTAATATATTAACATTATATATTCGTTGTAACTCATTTGTTATAAACTGAAAAGTTTTACCTTCAAAATAAAGCTGACCCTGCCTCCAATTTGCATATAAGGAACCATCCACCTTCATAAGCGATGATTTTCCGGAAGATTTATTAAGTATGTATTGCTCATTTGGTTTCATTACCATGCTTTTATTCCCTGATGATGGATTGCCAGTTAAAATACTTATACTTCCTTCAAGTAAGGTGGTTGAAAGTATTGATTCTTCATTATAATTACG
>DASQZP010000092.1:0-4064 GCA_035638655.1 Bacteroidales bacterium | reverse complement strand
TTTTTCTATGATGGCACTTCAAATGGCAGCATCCTGAATAACTGCGATTTTTCTTATGGAGGCGGATACTCCTCCCTGTCGGGTATGGTTGTTTGCAACGATACACCAGCAGGTTTGCCGGTGATTTCAAATTGTGACTTTTCAAATTCCTCAAGTTGGGGGATATATGTTAGTCCTTATGCCGGACCACAAATCGATAATAACAATACTTTCTCCCAAAATGCATCAGGTGATGTAAAAATAAATTAATTTATTGGTCATCCAGGTAAGCGAAACCTTGCCTGGATGATCCTTTTTTAATTACAGAATTTATCAAATTCAAGACCCGAAAATTATAAAAGTCATTTCATTACTTTCACTTCTGAATCGTTTTTTTATGTTCTTTCCATCTGATGGTAATTATTTCAGTACAATCTAAAGTTGATGTAAAGATTACCAAACTGGTAATCCTTGTATTTTCATATTTAACACACACATAGCGGTGAGATCTAAATACATTAAGAAACGGAGATTTCTGCAGATCGTTAAATGCCATCCCATATAACGTCTTTGCTATAAAGACTGTTGTCTATCGGATATTTTAATCTGGTTGACTATTTCACAAATATTCATTATTCATATATTTTATTACCAAAAACTAAATGGAATGAATAAGATATTTTATTTACCAATACTGCTTTTTTTAATGGTATTTCCAACCAGTCTGTTTGCTCAGCAGGAGTTGATTAGTACTGCAGGTGCTGCCGTAAGTGCAGGGAACAATACAGTTGAGTGGTCGGTTGGGGAATGTGTTGTGGCACCCTTAAGCATTTCCTCAGGTTCAATCACTCAGGGATTTCATCAACCTGAATATGTTATTACAACCACTGAGATAAGCCAGGATCTAAACTATGAATTAAATGTTTTCCCGGTTCCTGCAACGAATTATCTGAGACTAAAAACAAAAGATGTCCGGTTGTCATCATTAAAAGCATATCTCTATGATATGAATGGCAAGGAGATTTTAACACACGACTTTGCATCACAGGGTGATGAGATTAATGTTACATCGCTGTCTACAGGTCAGTATATCCTTCGCATTACGGACAAAGACGGAAAATTCCTGAAATCATTTAATGTAGTGAAACAATAAAAAATACTATCATGAAAAATATTTTACTATTTCTGAGTGTAATGCTTTTTAGTACCACAATTTTTGCCCAGGCACCCGAATCGTTCAACTATCAGGCTGTCATTAGAGATCAGAGTGGCAATCCTGTTGTGAATAAGAGTGTAGGTTTTCGTATTAGTATATTGCAATCCAGTATGACAGGCAGTGCAATATATACTGAAACACATAATGCATCAACCAATGAACAGGGATTGGTAACCCTGAGGATTGGTGAAGGTACTTCTTCGGATAATTTTGCAGCAATCGACTGGTCTGGAGATAAATATTTTATTAAAGTTGAAGTGGATCCTGAAGGTGGCAGCAACTATATCCCTTATGGGACATCTCAGTTACTGTCAGTTCCCTATTCGCTGGAAGCAAATAAGTTAACCCACATTGCAGGGCAATATTTGTAACAGCCTGATATTAAGAAGTGTCTGTTTTTAAAAATTCGGTAGGGGGGACTACGGATTTTTTTCTTATAAAGGGGACATATTTATAATCAAGCAAGTCATAAATCTTCTTGACTTGCATAGATGGTTCCGTGCATTGACGTACCGATATCACTTCGTCTTTGATGTTAGTCACACTGGTGGTGATACACTTTTGGGTGTTCATGGTACGAACCGTTTCACGCCAGTCAGCATGTATTCCTTTCTGCTTTAACTGGTACCTGATGGTTGCTACCAGCCAATAAGCCAAGATTCCTAAATACAGGTGGGCCAAGGAAGCCTTATCTGTCTTATGATAAACCGGGCGCAAGTCCAGGTCTGTTTTCAGTACCCGATAGGTATATTCGATTTCCCTGATTGCATTATAAATGTTCCACAAGGTTTGCTCATCGTTTTCATCCAGGGAGGTGCGTAAAAAGTAAATCCCTGCTACTTTGTCCGGGTCTTCCCCGGTTTTATGGATGCAACGGACACTATTGGCAATTCCCTTGTCATTGCCTGTCACAGTGATATCGTAATACTTATGTACCGAGGGGTATTTCTGTTTTAACCTTCCAATTCGCTCATGGACTTTATCCAGTTTTTTTGTTCCCCCTTTTCTGGATATCCCTTCCCGGATGCTTTCCATGCCTTCCTCGAAGCGTTGAGCCAGTAATCCGTTCATGCTGTTTTCCTTCAGTGCTTTGGCCTGGCTTTTAACCCATAAATAATGGTCGTTATCCACTCCTGTTTTCACTTTCAACAGTTCGATGGGTTGCCCTCTTTTATCTTTCACCTGCACAGGTGTGCTACCCGGATCTGCCTGGTACTCTTTTAAGTTGGACCGGGATACGCACAGGTATTGGTACCCTTTGTCTTTGAGCATGGCCACATTTTTATCCGTGGCAATACCGGCGTCCATTACCACAATGGGTTTGCGCGGGGTACTGGAAGTTTGCCTGCATAGGGCATCGACCATACTCCCCAGGGTCTTGCAGTCGGCCATATTGCCCTGGAAAATGTTGGAGTACTTCAAAAAACCTTCCCGGTTGATCACTGTGGCTAACACTACCAGTCGGGCATCATTACGCTTTTCTTTGCTGCGTCCAAATTTGGCCAGTTTACTGGCTTTCATCCGGCCTTCAAAATATGTATTTGTCAAATCATACAGAATGATTTTATCTTCCAGGTCGAACAGCTCGTTGGTACGTTTGGACAGGTATTGCTCCAAAGGTTGCTTCACCCCATAGAGTTGATGGGAGATGCCATACAGTAAATCCTTGGTGACTTTTTCCTTGCCATACCCGGTGATTTCACTGATGGCCGAGTTCTCTTTGATCCAGGACACCGTTTTTAATTCCGAGGCCGGGTAAACTGCCCGGCTGATGATATGGGTGGCGGCCAAAGAGATCTTTTCTTTCCCCCAGCCCTGCTGCTGTAAGAACTGCCCGATCTCCAACTGGTCAAAGGCCTGCTTGCATAACCATTCTGCCCCGATTTCCCTGGCATCCTTATTTTTTAACGTGCCCATATTCACCGTTTCCCATTCTTCTTTTCCTACCTTTAGATCATACCGTCTTTTTTCTTTGATCTGATCATAAAAGTACCTGGCCAGTCGCTCTACTGACTCCGGTAATGTCCCTATCGCTAACCGGGTGCCTCCATGTATGAGCAATTCTTCGATTCGGCAGGCCAGCATTTTCTTTTGTTCAGCCGTTTCCAGTTCTTCCAACCGGCCAAACCCAATGATGATCCGGTGATGGATACTCCCGTGTAAACGATAACTCTCGCATAACTTGTACACGGTATACCGCTCACCGGTGGTTTTATTATATTTTAGATACGGCTTGATAAACATGATCTAAAATTACCCAACAACTTGTTTATAAGCAATAAGACAGGGGGGACTACATTGAAATCCAGTCGAAGCAACAATTCGTAAGTAGCTGATGATCTGATAATAACATTTACGGCATTTCTGCATTGTTCATAAATACCCGGGTTATGAACAGATTTTTCTTATTTTTAAGGGGTTAAAGCTGCAATGTGGGCTAAGATTTCTTTGTCTTGATGAAATTTCAAGAACAATTCAGCCTTTTCTTTTTGAATACCTAAAACCATATGCTTGTTATTTTTTGATTTATGCTTATACAACAAAAATTTCTCCTGGTTAGCCTCGTTATTTTAGGCAACCCGTTGTCTGACAGAACTACGTACAGATTTTTTAGATTTATGAAGATGTTTTACCACATAGGCCGCATCTCTGCCAATCCCACCAACAAGACCCGATGTTAATCCAAACTGAAATAACATCCCAATAAAATATATTCCTTTAGTATTTTCAGCAATGCCGCGCCTGGTTTCAGGCCACCCCTTAATGTTCAAAGTATCAATCTTTATCCATGAATAATCGAGTTTATATCCAGTTGCCCAGACGATTGAATCAACGGAAACAATTCGACCATCTTCAAGTTGTGGTAATC
>DASQZP010000091.1:0-3964 GCA_035638655.1 Bacteroidales bacterium | reverse complement strand
CTTGCTACCTCAGAGTCTTACAAGAATAGTGAGGGGAATAAAATTACCGATACGCAGTGGCATAACGTGGTTGTATGGGGGCCCCCTGCCGGTATTGCACAGAAATATCTGAAAAAGGGGCATGAGGTGGCTGTAGAAGGTAAACTGGTACACCGATCCTACGATGATAAGGATGGCAATAAAAAATATATTTCTGAAGTAGTAGTAAATGAAATATTATTGCTGCGCAATGGTAAGAGTGAAAATGCCTGATAATAAATAACTTTTTGTATGAATCTATAATATTATTTTCAGGAAATGACTTTACCAGGCAATATGTCTCTGAAAATTTTCCATAAAAAAACCGCATTAATTATTGATCTGGAAGCCCCGGTATTTCAGGTTTAGAGTGCCTGATTTTTCAGACTTCCTCCGGTTTCTTTGAGGCCTGTCTTACAAACCTTTGAGCTATACTCCTGTACAATCTGGATGTTGAGCTTCTCGATCACAAATAATTAATGCGGAATTTTTTTGATACCAAAGAACATTTGTATTTACCGATATAAAGATATGCTAAACACCCTGTAATTTCAAAGATTAACAGATGTTGCAAAACATAAATTAGTTTTTATAACTGACAGAAAAACAGTTTAATATGTATTTGGATTGTTTAAGAAGTTTATGTTAAACCGTGCAGTTTTATCAGTATTCAAATGTCTTAGTTTTTATAAATTCCTTATATATCCAATTGTTTTAATAAGAATGAATATAATTGAGGCTTGTTGAGGTACTGTTAGTCTCAAATTAGATATCTGAAAATATTACCAGAGAGATTGAATTTATTATTAATTGGAAAAAAAGTAACCTTCTTCGCAGATTCTACGTTTTAATATACCGGAACTAAAACCTAACAGACAGAAATCTGTTGAATACTGAAAAAGAAATACAACCTCTGACTGCGATTCAACCTGCAGGCCTGGAACGGAGGATACTGATCATTGATCATCAGGAAGAAAGTATTAAGGACCTGCATGAGGTGTTCAATACTTTTGTGGATGATAAAAATGAAGTTTATACCCTTTGTACAGTTCCTCATAATGGCCCTGTGACAGAGGAGGCCTTTCATTTTAAACCCGACCTGATCTTTTTAAATTTTGAATCTTCAACAGGCAACGGACACCTCATAATTGAATCTCTTAAAAAAGAGTATGAAATTGCTCAAATTCCTCTTATCTTATTGATTCATTCAGATTCCCTTTCAGAAATTGTTCATCTTGGCGTAACAGATTTTGTGAGACTACCCATTTCCCGGGAGGAAATATACATGAGGACACGCAATAACTTACTTACCCGTCATGCCTTTAAGGAAATACATGCCCAAAAAGCCAGAATCGAACGAATATATGAGAAAAACCGGACCAAAACCATTAATCTCTTTGGTAAAAATAATGACCTGAGAATTGCGAAAAAAGAAATAAACAGGCAGAAAAGTGAGCTGGAAAAACAATGGGGTATTCTGAAACAACAAAATCAGGAAATTACCGGTAGTATTAAATATGCCCGGCTGATTCAATCTGCAGTATTTCCTCCGGAACCATTTATGAATAAATATCTTGATGATTTCTTTATCCTTAATTTTCCGCGTGATATCATTAGTGGCGATTTTTTCTGGATGAATGAACAGGGTGACAGAGTCGTGCTTGCCGTCGGAGATTGTACGGGACATGGAGTTCCCGGTGCTTTCATGAGCATGCTTGGCATGACATTATTAAATGAAATTATTATCAAAAACGATAAAAATATCCATGCTTCAGATATTCTGAATCAACTCAGAGACCGCGTGATTTTTAGCCTTCATCAAACCGGGCGGTATGGCGAAGCGCATGATGGTATGGATATTGCTTTGTGTGTGTTTGACCGCCACAACCATTCGGTTGAGTTTGCCGGTGCCAACAATGGCATGGTTCTGATCCGGAATAATAAGATTCACGTTTATCAACCCGATAAAATGCCCGTGGGTTTTTATGTTACCCATGATAAATTCACTAACTACAATATCAATTATCAACAGGGGGATATGATATACATGTATACCGACGGTTTTAGTGATCAGTTCGGAGGGCCCAACGGGAAAAAATTCAAATCGAAGCAATTCAGGGAACTTCTCCTGTCTCTGCACCATCTGCCAGCCAACAAACAAAAGGACATCCTCGGTAAAAAGTTTTACGAGTGGAAAGGAGATCTGGACCAGGTTGATGATGTGCTAATATTTGGTTTACGTTTGGAATAATTTTATTGATAATCTGTCTTTTCTTCCCAACATTATTAATATTTGTTTGTTTAACAAAAATGAATAAATAAATAAACAATAAATGCATATTGAAGAGTTTAAAGAGGCAGTTAAGAAACCCAAAATTCCTGAACTGGAAAATAATGATTTATTGAAAGCATTATGGTTTGATGCAAATGATGACTGGTCCAGGGCACATAGTATAGTACAGCGTATTCCAACAAAGATGGCCTCCCGCATTCATGCCTATTTACACCGAAAAGAAGGAGACATGTCAAACGCATCATACTGGTATCATCATGCACGTGTTACTTATCCCACATATTCTTTCGATGAAGAATGGGGAATTCTTGTTGAATTAGCACTGGATAGTAATTGAATGAAGTGGAAACTTGTTGTAAACTGATTTCTGAAATATTATGCTTAAATTACCCATAATTAAAAGAATACTTCAGGCAGTTCGCAGGTTAAAATATACTCCCAGGCCTCATAGAAAAAAGTTTTTCAAACTTAGCTATGATATGTTAAGATGGATTTATAAAAACAGAGGAGGTATTAATCTATTTGTTGATTATGGGTTGGTTGAAAAAAATAGCAGGATCGGAGATTTCCTCACAGAAAGGGCATTTAAAAAAAGTGAAAAGAAATTGAATGATCATTATTATCTTCCTTTGCTGGAGGATAAAATGATTTTTTATCAATATCTGAAAGAGATTGGCTTTCCTGTTCCAAACAACCGTTTTATCGTTATAAATAACAGCCTTTTAGTTCCGGGATCAGCTAAAAGAATGCCCATCGATAAAATTTATGAATATGAGGTGGACGGGTACATGAAAATAATAAATGGCTTTGCCGGAAAGAATGTATACAAGATTATAGTTAGAGCCGGAAAACTTTTTATCAATCATGATGAATGGGATATCAACGCTTTTAAAAGTCTTACTGAAAAGAATATTTTTCTGATACAGGACAGGGTAATACAACATTCAGAGATTAACCGTATAAATCCTTCATGCATTAATACCCTCAGGATTGTTACAGTAAATTCACAAAATGAGCCATCGTTGTTTCATGTAAGTCAGCGTTTTGGCATAAATGGTAACCATGTTGATAATAACAGCATGGGCAATATTGCCGTGGGGGTGAATATGGATAGTGGAAGGCTTATGGAAAAAGCCTACACACACGACCCGGCGCATTTTAAAATTAAAACACACCCTGATACAGGTGTCACTTTTGAGGATTATCAGGTTCCTTTTTACAAGGAAGCAATCAATATGACACTTGAATTACATCAGTATTTCACCCATTTTTCTATTATTGGATGGGATATTGCAATTACTCCGGAAGGGCCGCTGATTATTGAAGGAAATAATATAAATGATCTGACAGGAGCACAAATTCTTACTGGTGGTTTGAAAGCTAAATTTCTGGACTTTGCAGAAAAAGCAATTGGAGGGAAAAATCAGCAGATATAATTTGAGGTATAATATAATATGACTATCGGGAATGATTAATATAATATAAAATGAGTGTCTAATTAGAGTTTGTCAATAAAGTCAAGTGTCTGGCTCAAAAATGTTCGGGAACAAAGCCTGTTCCGTTCTAAACGGGAGCGCGCAAAAATTTTAATCCGCAATATACTTATGTATATGAGTAATTAAAATTTTTGCAATAACGCAGTTATCGGACATT
>DASQZP010000090.1:0-2429 GCA_035638655.1 Bacteroidales bacterium | reverse complement strand
TTATGGCGCTTTAAAAAAATAATTTCACGTATAACAAATTTCGAACAACAGTTGTTTAGGCTGTGTTTGAATAGCGATTTTGACTCAGTGGCTTATGATCCATTTTGCCGACACTTCAATCACCGATCAAGGGGCGCTCTTTGTCGACTTTAAAATAGACCAGAAACTTTGCTTCTTTGCTGTTTTCATCTGACGAATAATCTCTACGACTAAGGCGTTTAATGAGTTCGGCGTCTTCCTCTTCTCTCACTTTGGTCACAAATAGACGCTTTCCCTTATATCCAGGGCCTTCTTCTTTAAACAGAAATGTTGCATTGGGATTGGCTTGGGTGTTGGCATGAGTGGTTCGATCCCGCATGATAAATGCCATTAATCCATCTTCCATGATGTGGGGTCTTGCGTAAACTGCCGCATCGACTCGGCCGTCACTATCTGCAGTGGCCATCACGCCGAGACCCTTTGTATTTTCGAAATATCCCTTTAAATCCATAACGAACTCCTTTTCATCTCGTATTTTTGAAGCACAAGGGCTATTGACGCTTATTATTTATTCATTTTAAATATAAGCGTGAAAATCTAATGGTCAATACGATAATAAATATCAATTCATAACAGGTAAAACCTACCATCAACAAAAAAAACCGGTCATGTTTTATCATTCATTCAAGTTTTTCTTTGAGATTCAATTGTTTGTTTTTATTAAATATTAGATCAATAGCCTATCATGTTTTTGATAGCACAATTGACATTAGAATGTGTTTCGGGCATATTTTACCTGGATCTTGCATAAAAATTGATTAAAATCTTAATAATACGTAATTGAAGAGGGTTTAAACAACACCATAGCATCATACCTTTTACCCAAATGGTAAATTGGATGATTTATTTGTTTTTCAAATTTTATCCACGGGAGAAAATCATGAAAATACTCGGAATCGCCGGCAGCACGCGCAAGGAAAAACAATCCGGTGTGTATACACTGGTTCAAACCGTACTTGAAAATACCGGATGTGAATATGAATTCATTTCTTTAAAGGGGAAAAAAATATCCGGGTGCATTGCGTGTCTGGGATGCGTAAAGGACAATATATGCAAAGTAGAAGACGATTTGTCTGAATTGCGTGACAAAGTGGTTGAAGCGGATGCCTATGTAATAGGCGCCCCCAATTACTATTCGACCTTGAACGCCGTCACCCATGCATTTTTGGAACGCTGGTTTCAATTTCGGCACCAAGAAGGCGATACCCTCTGGGGAAAACTGGGGGTTGCGGTGGGTGTGGGCGGCACATCGGGTCAGTTTCCGGCGGATGATATCGAAAAGTTTTTCGCGTATAACTTTATCGAAACCGCGGCCAAGGTCACCGGCCAAGGGGCTGCGTCCTGTTTCTCCTGCGGCTACGGCGAAACCTGCAAGGTGGGCGTGCCACATATGCTTTACGGAGACGGCGTAAAAATTACTGAAAAAATGATTCCCAGCGTAACCAAACAACCTGAAGTGATGAAGGCGGCGGCAGATGCAGGGAAACTTTTAGGACAGCACTTGAATGAAGGACATGACCGAATACAGGTTACCCAAAAAATGCAGCTAAAATTTATGGAAATGCTTGAAGGGTCGGCTTAAACAAAATTAAAATTTTCTGCTGCTGGCAGTGGAGGATCATCGTCATGTGTTTTGAAAAAAGGCGATATGCTTGCCCGTCAAGTGGACTTATCAGCAGCACAATGTTTCGAAATGGCCCAATATTGATGTTTTCGCAATAAGTAATGTTTTCCTTTTTACAGACGTTTTTAGTTTTAGGTGTTAAGTTTTAAGCATATGTAAATATACGCGAAACAACATAGAACCTAACACTTAAAACATAAAACGTAATGAATTAGAATTGTTATGAATTCATCAATATTCAGGTTTTATATTTTTTGCCAGCATTTCATATTTTGCTTTTACGATATCAAACCCACTTTTTTCTTTGATTTTTTCTAAATATAGATACGGTAGATACCATTCTTTGTTATATGTCCCAATTCTTCTAAATACATCAAGATGTTCTGAAACCAACAAGTCGAAAGCAGTCTTACTCATCTCCAGAAAATATCCAGCTTTATTTAGACTTATCAATCCATACTCATTCGTATTGTATTCTTTGTAATATTTCGAGGGCATTAATATAATTCTTTCAATGTCATCTTCTTCCTTTATTACTTTCGAAATTGAATACGACTTTAAAACCGTCAGCAGTATTATTAGCTTTGTTCTTTTATGAAAATTTGGAAGAGATTTAAGAGCGAATTCAGGATGATCATCAATCAGTTTGCGGCATTCGTCTTTTATTTTCAAAGCCCTCCAAGAAGCAATTCGTTTAAGTCTTGATTTTTTATAATGACTGACACTTCTTCCCAAATATTGTCTGGAATTTTTCCCTCCAAACTTT
>DASQZP010000089.1:0-8207 GCA_035638655.1 Bacteroidales bacterium | reverse complement strand
CTTGTTTTTCCATGTGATACACCGCATCTGAAACCCGAATTGTTTGAATCATTGTTGGGCAAAGCAGCAGGGATGCAGGGAGTTGTCCCTTTTACTGATGAAACAGGTGTTGAGCCGCTTTGTGCTTATTATCACCAGAGTTGTTTGTCTCTTCTGAAGGAACAAATTCAGCGCAAGGATTATAAAATGCATAATTTTATTGGCAGGGCGGATATCAGAATGTTCCATGTTGATAACACGGCGGCCTATTATGCGCCTGGACTTTTCGCGAATTTAAATACGCCGGATGACCTAATGAACCGCCAAAATGAAACCTGATTTTCCAACTATTTTATTGATCGCAGGGAACGGACAAAACTCCGGAAAAACTACCCTGGTTTGTTCCATTATCAGTCATTTTGCAGAGAAGCAACCACTTATTGCTGTTAAAATTTCTCCGCATTTTCATAAACTCACTGAGCAAGATTATATTCTTGAAAAAACGGATAATTATATTTTGGTAGAGGAATTTAATACAGACAGGAGCAAAGACAGCTCCCTGATGTTGCAGGCAGGTGCTCAGCGGGTGTTTTTTTTACTTGCCGGCGATGATGATTTGCCAGGGGCCTTTTCAAGAATCATGGAGTTTGCCGGTGATAACCAGCCTGTAATTTGTGAGTCGGGTGGCTTGATCAATGTGCTTAATCCTGGACTTTTTCTTTTTGTACATAATGTGCAGAAGGAAATTCCGGCAAACGGAAAAAATAAACGTACCCGCCTGCCAGACAGGATTATCAGAAATGATAGCACATCATTTTCATTCAATATAAACGATTTAGTATTTCAACAGAATCATGGCTGGAAAATTAGTGAATAATGGAATGATATCACTGGAGAAAGCACTCGAACTGGTTCTCGGAAGGGCTGAGAATACCGGTACCGAACAGGTTGACCTGGCAGACAGCCTGGGATGTGTGCTGGCAAAAGATGTTGTGGCTGATGTCAATATGCCTCCTTTTCATAAATCTGCGGTTGATGGGTTTGCCTGCAGGAAAGAGGACCTTGATGGGCCGCTGGAAGTAACAGAAAACATACCGGCAGGAAGTGTTCCGCAAAAGAATATTGAACCACAACAATGTGCAAGGATCATGACCGGAGCCATGGTTCCGGAAGGCGCTGATACGGTTATCATGCTGGAACATACGGAAGCGTTGGATAAGTCACGCATACGTTTCACCGGTTCTTCATCAAAAAGTAATATCTGCTACCTGGGGGAGGATGTAAATACAGGGCAGAAGATGTTGTCGGCAGGCATCCTGCTTAAACCGCAGCACCTTGGTATCCTCGCTGCAGCAGGTTGTACCCGTCCGGTGGTATACCGGTCACTTACCGCAGGTATTATTGTTACAGGTGATGAGTTGGTTGAGCCCGGAGAAAAACCTGAAGGATCAAAGATCCGGAACAGCAATGCCTGGCAGTTAATTGGGCAGTTGAAAAGAAATGGAGTTGAAGCAAATTATTATGGTATTATTGCTGATTCAATCAACAAGATAAAAGAGGCCATTGAAAAATCGTTGGGGCAAAACGACCTGACAATAATTACAGGAGGCGCTTCGAAAGGTGATTTTGATTATGTGCCGGGGATTCTTGAAGAGTTGGGACTGGAGCATTACTTTGAAAAAGTAGCTATCCAGCCTGGCAAACCGGTTTCATTTGCTGCTGGCGAAGGGAACATCTGTTTTGGTTTGTCAGGAAACCCTGTTTCTTCATTTTTCCAGTTTGAGTTACTGGTTGTTCCTTTTATTCAGAAAATGCAGGGAATGGAACAGACCATGAAACCATTTGCAACTTATCTGACGCAGGATATGCAGCGGAAAAAGACTGAAAGAATGCAGTTTTTCCCGGTCAGAATAAATGAAAGAGGATTTGCTGATCCCCTGGAATTTCATGGTTCAGCCCATATTGTTGCCCTGGCCGAGGCTGATGGCATGGTGGCTTTCCCGGTTGGAACTGATACTCTTGATAAAAACAACCCTGTTTATGTACGATCAATTTAACAGGCATATTTCTTATCTGCGGGTCTCTGTTACTGACCGCTGTAACCTGCGATGCCGCTACTGCATGCCAGAGGAAGGGGTGCAGTTGCTCTCTCATGATGATATCCTCTCTTTCGAAGAGATTGTTGAGGTCGTAAAAACAGGGGTGTCAATGGGCATCGAAAAAGTAAGGCTGACAGGAGGGGAACCGCTGGTGAGAAAAGGAATAGCGGAGCTGGTCAGGGAAATTGCATCTGTTCCCGGTATCAGGGACCTTTCCATGACCACAAACGGCATCTTTCTTCCCAAATATGCCAAACAACTTGCAGAAGCCGGATTAAACAGGGTGAATATAAGCCTGGATACGGTTGATTCGGAAAGATACAGTGAAATTACACGAACTGGTGGAATAGCGCAGGTGTTCAGTGGCATTGAAGCTGCAAAAGAGGCAGGACTGGAGCCTGTTAAGATCAATTGTGTGGTATTCAAATCCCGTAATGAGCAGGATGCCATGGAAGTTGAACGGTTTGCAAACCTTCATAATCTCCAGGTCCGGTTTATTCATCAGATGGATCTGAAAACCGGCGAGTTTTCTGTTGTTGAAGGCGGTGAGGGTGGTAACTGCTCTGTATGTAACCGCTTACGGCTTACTGCCAATGGTATGCTTAAACCCTGTCTTTTTAGCGAACTGGAATATAACATCAGGGAACTGGGAATAAAAAAGGCCTATGAACTGGCCCTGGAAAATAAGCCACGCTGCGGGAGTTATAATAAGAGTAACAAGTTTTACAATATAGGAGGATAATAATACAATATATAATGACAAAATTTAGTCATACAAACTCAGAAGGAAAAGCCAACATGGTGGATGTTGGCCATAAGCCCGTTCAGATGCGAATTGCACAGGCCTCTGGTTTTATCCGGCTTCAGGAAGAGACATTGGCCCTGATACGTGAAAACCAGATAAAGAAAGGTGACGTACTCACAGTTGCGGAAATTGCCGGAATTCAGGCGGCAAAAAGGACCAGTGACCTGATCCCGCTTTGCCATCCGTTACAGCTCACCAAGGTGGAAGTGAAATGCAGCATAGAAAAATCAGGAGTGAAGGTGGAAAGTCTGGTTAAATGTACCGGACAAACGGGTGTGGAAATGGAAGCACTTACCGGGGTCAACGTGGCTTTGTTGACCATCTATGATATGTGTAAGGCGGTTGATAAAGCCATGGCTATGGAACAAATACAGTTGGATCACAAAAGTAAATCAGACATTTGATGGGCAGGATACAGGTACTTTCTGTAAATATTTCAGAAAAAAAAGGAACAATAAAAAAGCCGGTTGATCAGATAGAATTGAACGAAATGGGTGTTGTTAGTGATGCCCATGCCGGAGACTGGCACCGGCAGGTTAGTCTGCTTGGTAAAGAAAGCATTGATAAATTTTCAGCGGAAGCCAAACGGGAGATTGCTTACGGAGAGTTTGCAGAGAACATCACAACGGAGGGGATCCTACTGTATGAATGTCACCCGCTCGACCGGTTTAAAATCGGGGAGACAGAGCTGGAGGTTACCCAGATCGGCAAGAAATGTCATGGAAGCAGTTGCGCCATATTTCAGGAAGTAGGGAATTGTGTCATGCCCAAAGAAGGTATTTTTGCCCGGGTAATTAAAACCGGAACCGTTAAACCTGGCGATGAATTCATCTATATTCCCAGAAAACTCACTGTAATGATTATTACCCTGAGTGATCGTGCCAGCAAAGGTATTTACAAAGACAAAAGCGGGCCCCGGCTGAATCAGATCCTGACTGATTTTCTGAAAAAAGAAAAATGGCCGGTGGAAATAGAAAGTATGATTATTCCTGATGATGAAGAGCAATTGGGCAAGTTGCTGGATGAATCAATTAAGCAGGGAATTGATTTTGTTTTTACCACAGGAGGTACCGGAATCAGCCAGCGGGATATTACCATTGATGTGGTGAAGGACAGGCTGGACAAGGAAATACCGGGTATCATGGAACTGATCAGGGTGAAATATGGTGCGGTGAAACCAAACGCACTGTTAAGCCGGAGTGTGGCAGGGGTCATGAAACAAACACTTATCTATACCCTTCCTGGCAGTACACGCGCTATTGATGAATACATGGATGTTATTAAACCCACACTGATACATTCTCTTTATATGCTCTATGCCCTGGATATGCATTGATTAAAATTCTTTTCGGACCGGTGCAGATTATTTACGAACCTGTACCACTTATATTCTGCATACCTGAAAAGAAAAATCCATTCTTTTATTAAAGTCATATTCTTCTGATCAGGTTTTTAACGGTTCGTAGGAAAAATTTCCGGCTGAGGTGTTATAATATACCTTTCGTATATTTTAATTTGTAGACTGTCAGTAATTTACTGAATTTTGGATCATTAATTAACCATTAAAATTCAGTAAAAATGAAAACAAAAATGACTTATCTGGCAGGTGTGATCTTATTATCAGTTACCTGCGCCTTTTCTCAGACTCAATCCGGATCTATTATTCCTGAAAGATTGCCTGTCAATCTGAAATTAAATGATACAGTGCAGAAATATCTGGTTGTAGCAGATTATTACAATGGTGATATTTTTGGTAATTTTTTTAATAAGTTCAGGATACAGGGAGAGTACACAAGGGGGTTAAAAAACCATGAAGTAAAGTGGAACAATGTAACAGTGGCGATGTCTACGGGTCAGTATGATGACTTTCCTGCCGGAGAACAACTATCCTATATGGATGATTTTACCTATGAGCCATCTGCTGACATGATGAAACCCGAAAAATTTTCGACTTTTACCGCTCATGCAGCCTATTCCAAAAATCTTGTATGGGATGTAATGGGTATAGAAGGATTGGCCTGGATGTATTTTGACAAGCTTGAACTTAATAAACCTGTAAAAGCCGGTATTTTCAATAATAAATATGACCTGGCCGGAATGGGGTCATTTGAAAATAAAAATATGATCCTTACCTGGATTGGCGTTTCAAAAATGAATGATGAAGAATGTGCACTCATCGATTATCGCACTTTTAATAATCCACTTGAGTTTGCTTCTGGCAATATGGAAATGAAAGGGAGAAGCCATTATTGGGGAACAATATGGGTGTCAATGAAAGACAGGCAAATTGAATATGCCACCATGTATGAAGATGTCACTGCCAACATGAAGCTTCCGGGACAGACCGAAGCCCAAATAATTGATGTAACACGTGAAATTAGTTTTTCGAAATTGCCGGAAACAAAATAAATTGTAATTTCAACATTAATTTTGATTTATTGTGCGAAGATATGCCGGTTCAAAGTATAATTTCACGATCTCCCAAAAGGTTCCTGCTGAATCAAGTGAAGATTCTGGCAGGAGCCTTATTTATTGCTGTTTTTTTTAACCTGGTATTGAATGGAAAATTTTTCCGGGAAGGATTTATCAGCATGGCACTGGTTACCTATATACAGCTGAATATTTTTATCTGGCTGGGAACTCAGTTCTTCAAAAAAGCGAAACCGGATAAGCGGCAACTCATAATCAGGCTCATCATTTTTTATCTTTTAGTTCTCTTAATCGGAGCAGTATTCTTCTTCGCCGTTTTCTTTGTACAGTACAGTATTCATAACTATGGGTTTCCGGATTTTATCAGTGCTCTGAATTTTCTGGAAATGAAGGGGTTTCTGAAGGCCTCTTTTATTGGCTTTACTTTTGGCACTTTATTTTTCTTCTATGCACAATGGTCGGATGCATTAAAGAGAGAACAGAAACTTGAAAAGGAAAAGCTTTTGTTTCAGTACGAAACATTAAAAAACCAGGTAAATCCGCATTTTTTGTTTAACAGCCTGAATATACTTTCTTCCCTTGTAAAAAGTAACCCGGAATTATCAGAGCATTTTGTCCAAAAACTTTCGAATATATACAGGTATGTACTCGAAAACCAGGACAAAGAACTTGTGTCGTTGGCTGATGAAATTAAGTTTGTGAATGATTATTTTGACCTTCAACAAATAAGGGATGAAGAAAAAATCAGGATGAAAATTGCTGCAGAGGTATCAGAAAATCAATCTGTCGTTCCTGTTTCGTTGCAATTGCTTGTTGAGAATGCAATCAAGCATAATTTGGCGACACGAAAAAAACCACTTTTGATAAAGATTACAAGTGAACACAAAGAACTTATATCAGTAAGTAATAATCTTCAGCGTAAGACACAGGTTAATCAAAGTTCTCAAAAGGGGCTTAAAAATCTTAACGAACGTTGCAATCTTATTCTTGGGCGTCAAATAGAGGTTGTTAAGACGGAGGATAATTTTGTAGTCAGACTTCCTGTTGCTGTTAAAAGTTAATAAAAAGCTATCATGTGAAGACATTAATCATAGAAGATGAAAGACTTGCAGCAGACAGACTTATCAGTATGCTGCAACATGCTGCACCGGATATTGAGATAATAGCCCGCCTCGAATCAGTTGAGGATTCAGTGAACTGGCTGACTCAGCATCCGGCACCGGATTTGATTTTCATGGATATACAGCTGGACGATGGTATTTCTTTTGAGATTTTTGATGCTATCAAAACAGAAGCCCCGGTAATATTTACTACTGCCTATGATGAATATGCTATCCGGGCGTTTAAGGTGAACAGTATCGATTACCTGTTAAAGCCGGTTGAGGAAGAAGCGCTGAAGGAGTCACTCTCAAAATTCCGTAAGGTGTATAGCATTACCACTAATTATGGCCAACTATTCAATGTTGTAAATCAACTTTCTCCGTCCTTTAAAACCAGGTTCTTTGTGAAAATTGGTCTGCGTTTTATTTCGATCCCGGTGGAAGATGTTGCCTGTTTTTTCGTGGTGGAAAGATGTTCTTTCCTGAAAGTCAGAATCGGGAAGGAATATGCTATTGATTATTCACTTGACCAATTGCAAAAAAAGCTGGATCCGGAGATTTTTTTTCGGATAAGTCGTAATTATATTGTCAATATTCACTCTGTCACCGAGATTATCAGTTATTCGACCAACAGACTTAAAGTTGTGCTTGAAGACTTTCGGAAGGAAGAAGTGATTGTTAGTCGTGACAATGTTGCTGATTTTAAGCGGTGGCTGGACCGATGAAAAGGCTTATTTGATAATTCAACTTCAGGCAATCTGTTGCCTTTGCTAACTGACAGACACTTTACCAGGCTGTTTAAACATATCTGTTATCTATTCTGCACTCCTGTCATTTATAAGAACTTTGAAAGTGTTTGACAGTTTAAACCTGATTGAATAAGCGGATTTCGTTTACTTTAAGAAATATCAGCAACTGTCAGACACTTTACCAGGCTGTTTAAACATTTCTGTTATCTATACTGTACTCCTGTTCTTTATAAGAACTTTGAAAGTGTCTGACAGTTTGGACCTGATTGAATAGTTTTGTTTCTTTTATGTCCTTCAGCATATCATTTCCTGCTCTTATTCAATGGTTTCTGTTAATTATTAATAAGACTAATTATAAATAAAAAAATGTAATTAACAGAAAATCAGACAGTAAAAGTTCTGATCCAATCTACCTGCCTTAATATAAAATCAATCTAATTAAAAATAAAATTTCCTGTAAATGAGATTGTTATGAAAATAACAATACAACCATTTGATTTTCAAATTCCGTAAAAATCGCAGAATCAAAGTGTTATATATTTCACACTAAATAAGGTCTAATTTATGGGAATCGAAAATCTGTTATAACTTTGATTCTAAATATCGGTAAATATAGATACGTTCATAAGTGAATAGATAAATAAATATATACAATTCAAGATATTTAAATGCTAAAACGCTGATTATATGGCTAACCGAAGAGATTTTATTAAAATTGCAGGCCTTGGATTAGGCGGTTTGACACTGGGAGGTGGCGCTTACCAGGCATTGGCAAATACTTTTCTGAAAGATGGAGGGGAAGTGAGCCTGTCCCGTACTCCTACTTACTGCGAGGTATGCTTCTGGAAATGCGCCGGATGGGTTTATAAAAATGACCAGGGCGATATCTGGAAGGTTGTTGGTAATGATGAAGACCAGCACAGTAATGGCCGTTTATGCCCAAGAGGTTCAGGCGGCGTGGGTATGTACTATGATGAAGATCGCCTGAAAACACCACTTATCCGTACAGAAGAACGAGGAAAACAAACATTCCGTGAGGCTTCGT
>DASQZP010000088.1:0-2541 GCA_035638655.1 Bacteroidales bacterium | reverse complement strand
CAAGCGTATCATTTACACTTAAGGTGTCATCAACACTTGAAAAGGTTAGCGGACCGTTGCAGCTGATATATCCATTGATCGTAATATTAGATGCATTGACAGATGTTAGAGGTTTGTCCCAGAGTGGATTCCAGCTGACAGAAGTTTCCCAGTCCCCTGTATAATTGTTCCGGGTACAGTGAGTGGTCTGCGCAGATACCGTCTGGATAACAGCAATTAACATAACTGTTACCAATACAGCTTTCCATATCCGGAAATAAGAATAGTACTGAGTTAGGATATAGATCAAGTCAGGAAAAGAAAATTTTGCAGGATATAACGAATCAGAACTTCCAGTTTTTTCAAAAATCAAAAGAGACAGGTTATAGTTAGTGTTTTTATTTTTCTGATACATTTAAAGAAGATCAGAAGTTATAGTTAGGAACTGATTTTATGTTTTTACGTTTAGAAACTTTAATAGTTTCATTTTTAGGAAGAAAGCAATATTCCAATAATATTTTTGAAAGCTGAACTACCGATTGTATTCGCTTTTACAATTGTTTGCCATGGTATATCTTTTTTTCAAATCAATCCTTCAGTTCAAATCATTCTGGTTTTATGCCCCCGAATGCGGTGTTGCAGATCTTACCTGGTGCAGATTTAGAAAAAGACCGCCCGGCTTTAGGCTCTTATCAAAAATATCCTTGTAGATCCTTTTTTTATTTTTGTCAGTTTGGTGATGGATAGCAAATCCGGATATTACAATATCCAACGGTAGTTCTTTTTCGATCCCGTCCAACCAGTTACCGCTTCCTGTATCCCGGATTAAAGGTAGCTTGACCTTTGTATTCCTTACAGTTTTTTACCGCTGCTTTGATCATAGCTTCAGAAAAATCCATGAAAATACTTTTTGCTTCCGGACGAATGGTAAACAATGTTTTACCCAAAATCCCGTCTCCACAGCCTATATCAATAATTGAGTTAAAATCCGGTTAAAAATATTTAATGATGCGCAACAATATTTCAATCTGCTCATGTGTCAAAGGAATAGCTGCCCTTCTTCAAGATAGGTTTTTGCTAGATCCTTTGTTTTCCAGTTTTTCATAACACTATTCAATTTTCTTGATTTTACCAATGCTATCCGTCAAACAGGAAGTAAAACAGATTAAGTGTGAGCTAAATTTCAGTAAATATGCTAAAACAGCTTCAATCTGCCACTATCTCCACTTAGGTTCTGCCGGAACTCTTGTACCGTCATTTGTAGTATATTCTTCAAGTGAGTGCTCTTTCGACTGAATAACCATGTAGATCATAATTTCGTCAGAAGAATTGGAAATTCCACGTTTCCCGGCAGGAGCTACGCGTATGACACTTCCTTCTTTAATCTCAAAACAATCCTCGTCAACCTGAAAGAATCCATGTCCCCTGATAATTATATAGGTTTCTTCATTTTTCCTGTGGATATGAAAATATGGCTGTTCTGAATGAGGAGGAAGTGCATTGAAAGAAATTTCCGCACCTGTTGCATGGGTTGCCTCTTTCAGAAATACTTTACCCTCTATCAGTTTTTTACTCACGGGATGTACCAGTGAATAGTCTCCAAGATCTTTCAGATCCCCCATGTTTACGGCACTGTAATTGGTGTTTTCTGATAATTTTTCGAGCTGTTTCATATTAAAATGAATAAATATTATTTATCATCATCATCAACCCTATATCCCATCAGTTTCAACATTTCCTCTGCATATCGTTTTCCAAAAATCCTGTAGCCTTCGGAATTGAAATGCGCCTGGTCCTGTCCCTGCAATCCTTTGGATGAGATAACATGCGCTGTGGGAACAGCATCGGGAAGCTGGTCAATAATAGTATTCATGCTTGAACAGCAATTCTCACCGGTTTGTAACGTCTCTCCGGCCAAAAGCGGAACTGAATCGGCATCTAAAGAAAGGTCAGTAAGCATGTCATTGTAGATCTTCTTTACATAGGTCAGCCATTCTACCTGACCGGTATTTGTTTCACCCTGGTGTAGCAAAATGCCTTTTATGACACCATCTTTTTGTGCCTGTTTGGCCAGGTCCATCAGGTATTTGTATGGATCGCCCTTATAATCTTTGATTTTGTTTGTAAACCAGTCCTCAGTGTAGGTGGAATCATAATCCTGATAGAGATCCTTATCAAACAAACGGATGTCGCAACCACCTACTGCCACATTTATAATACCCACTTTAATATTATTCGGGAGGTTAGCTACCATGGTCCTTCCAAAATAATCGGCAGGCGAAAGTTTTGAATTGCACTGACAGGTTGGAGGAACAGCAGTATACCATTTCCCCTTTTCCCTGTTTAAGTTCGGGCAATCCATTGCCTGAAAAACCATGAAACGACTGTTAACAGTTGTATCCTGAGCCTCAATTGTTCCCTGGCCTTCCATATTTGACTGTCCAAAACATAGATAAATGTAAAAATCAGGATCCTGTGCTGAAAGTTTCAATCCTGACAGGAACATGGCTGCAAGAAGTAATAAGGCAGCTTTAGTGGTGAGGTTGTTCATATTTATTCTTT
>DASQZP010000087.1:0-5642 GCA_035638655.1 Bacteroidales bacterium | reverse complement strand
ATTTGCAGAGCTGGGCATTCCGGAAGAATGGATACAGGTGCTTACAAAACTGGGTTACGTCACCGTGGAAAAACTTAAGAATGCCAAAGCAGGCAAGTTACACAATGAGATCTGCGGATTCAACAAAGAGAATAAACTGGGACTGACCAATCCTGCCCTGGATGATGTGAAAAACTGGCTGGGACAGTAACCTGATGGATTCAGCATCCGCTTCCCGTCAAGGAAAGAAGTTTATGAACATTGACATTCAAAAGGACTAATTATATTTATGCAATCTGTAAATTTTGCTCTATGCCTAAATACTCGCTCGATAAGAAAAAAATAAAAGTGCTTTTGCTTGAGGGTATTCATGAGAATGCCCTGCTTTATTTCCGGGAAAACAATTACACCAGTGTGGAACTGCTCAAGGGTGCGCTTGATCCTGACGAGTTGAAGGCAAAAATTAAAGACGTACATATTATAGGGATCCGTTCACGAACCCATCTGACTGAGGACGTACTTGCTCATGCCAAAAAGCTGATAGCAATAGGATGTTTCAGTATAGGAACCAACCAGGTGGATGGCATGGCTGCTAAAAGAAGAGGAATACCTGTATTCAATGCACCATTCTCAAATACCCGTTCGGTTGCCGAAATGGTGATCGCCGAAAGTATCATGCTGATCAGAAATATCCCGGCCAAAAACATGATGGCACACGAAGGCAAATGGATGAAATCAGCCAGCAATTCCTATGAAGTACGAGGCAAGAACCTGGGTATTATCGGATACGGACATATTGGTACTCAGGTTTCGGTGCTGGCAGAAAGCATGGGCATGAACATTTTCTATTATGACATAGAAAAGAAACTATGCATGGGCAATGCACAGGAATGTAATTCTCTGGAAGATGTGCTGAAGATAAGCGATATCGTAACCCTGCATGTCCCGTCAACAGATATGACAAGAAACATGATCGGGAGAAACGAATTACACGCTATGAAAGAAGGAGCCTGCCTGATCAATGCTTCACGGGGCGATGTTGTAGATTATGCTGCGCTGGCCAGTGTGCTTGAGGAAGGTCATCTGAACGGCGCCGCGGTTGACGTATTCAAAGAAGAACCTGCTTCGGCTGATGAACCCTTTGTAAATGAACTTCAGCGCTTTAATAATGTTATTCTTACACCACATATTGGTGGCAGTACCATCGAAGCGCAGGCAAATATTGGATTGGAAGTGGCTGAAAAACTGGTAAAATACAGTGACAACGGCTCTACCCTGGGAGCAACCAACTTTGTACAGATTGCCCTGCAACCTAACGAAACTACACAACGATTCCTGCATATACACAAAAATCTGCCGGGTGTGCTCAGGGAAGTCAACTATGTATTTACTTCCAAAGGCATAAACATTGCTTCAGAATTCCTGCAAACTGATCCTGATATAGGGTATGTGATTATTGATACGAACAGTGAACTTGACAGAAAAATATTAAAAGAATTAAAGAATATTAAACATACCATCAGGTCGAGAATGCTGTATTGAGTATTATTCTAAGAATAAACAGTATTTCTGTACCTCGATTAACACCTTCATTTACATTGGAATGACAAAGGAAAAGCCAGAAAAAGATGAAAAGACACTACCGGCAAGCAGTCCCGGAGAAAAGCCACAGGTAGGAGTCATAGGCAGTGGCAGTTGGGCCACAGCAATCATCAAAATGCTACTGAATAATGTTAATAATGTAAACTGGTACCTCAGAAATCCAGAAACAATCGAATATATTCGAAAATGGGGGCATAATCCGAAATATCTTAGTTCGGTAGAACTCGACCCGGATAAACTTACCTTATACAATGATCTGGATGAAACTGTCCGGAATTCATCCGTATTGATTTTTGTTACTCCCTCTGCATTTCTGAAGGACACAGTCAGGGACATGAAGGAAAAGTTAAACGGCAAATTCATCGTTTCAGCCATAAAAGGAATTGTGCCTGAAGAAAATATTACCATTGCAGAATTCTTCAACCAGTTTTATGATGTCCCGTTTGATTCGATTGGCATTATCACGGGTCCCTGTCATGCAGAAGAAGTTGCACTGGAAAGGCTTTCCTATCTGACCATTGCATCAAAAAGTTTAAAAAAAGCCGGAGAAATCGCCAGTCTGCTCGACTGTCATTATATAAAAACCATTACTTCAAAAGATATATACGGAACGGAATATTCGGCTGTACTAAAAAATATTTTTGCAATTGCAGCAGGCATTTGTCACGGCCTCGGTTATGGTGATAATTTCCAGGCGGTATTGATCTCCAATGCTATTCAGGAGATTAAGCGCTTCCTGGACAAAACCTATAAAAACAAAAGAAAGATCAATAGTTCGGCCTACCTGGGCGACCTGCTGGTAACTGCCTACAGCCAGTTCAGTCGCAACCGCACGTTTGGTACCATGATTGGCAAGGGCTATTCTGTAAAATCAGCACAGCTGGAAATGAACATGGTTGCAGAGGGATATTATTCTGCGAGTTGTATCAAACAAATCAATGAAAAATACAACGTGAAGATGCCGATCACTGATGCAGTCTATAATATATTATACGAAAAAATATCCCCAAAGATAGAGATCAAGTTACTGGCGGATAGTTTTCACTAACCCGCCAGATGTGAATAAATGTTAAGTTTTTAATTCTCTGTCTAAAAAAAACCAGTCCTGATAAACAAAATACACTTTAATATGGTTGATGAGGCATAGACTTTATATATTGGAACATTATTTTCATAAAACTGATATTAAACCTGTTACATACAAAACTAAACATTAAAATAACATTCTAATCATGGAAAATATTAAGCTGAATATTGACAAAACCTTCGATTTTGTTTCCAGGGAAACAGTGTATGGTTATGAGAAAGAGATTAACAAACACATGGATACAATCCATGACAAAACCGGGGCAGGCAGTGATTTTCTGGGCTGGTTGCATCTTCCTTCATCCATAACTGAGGATCATATTGAGGATATTGAAGCCACTGCAGCCAAACTGAAGAAAAAAGCAGATGTGGTAGTTGTCGTCGGAATTGGCGGATCCTACCTGGGTGCGAAGGCCATCAACGAAGCACTTTCCCACAGTTTCAATCACCTTCTCCCTTCACACGAGGCCCCGCTCCTGCTCTTTGCCGGCAATAACCTCAGCGAAGATTATCATGCTGAATTGTTTGAAATACTGGAAAACAAGAAGTATGCGATCGTAGTAATCTCGAAATCAGGAACAACCACTGAACCTGCGGTTGCCTTCAGATTACTAAAGAATCACCTTGAAGAAAAAGTCGGCAAAGAAGAATCCAGAGAACTGATTGTTGCGGTAACTGACAAATCACATGGAGCCCTTCGCCAGTTATCAGATACTGAAGGATACAAGACTTTTGTTATTCCTGATGATGTGGGTGGCCGTTATTCTGTACTTACTCCGGTAGGACTGTTGCCACTCGCTGTTGGAGGTTTCAATATACGACAACTGATCGAAGGCATGCGTTCCATGGAAAAACTTACCGACAGAAGCATTCCCTTTGCAGATAACCCGGCAGCTTTGTATGCCGCAGCAAGAAATGCGTTGTACAGATCAGGAAAGAAAACTGAAATCCTGGTAAATTACATGCCTAAACTGCGCTATCTCTCAGAGTGGTGGAAGCAGCTTTATGGTGAAAGTGAAGGAAAAGAACACAAGGGTATCTTCCCGGCAAGCGTTAATTTCACAACTGACCTCCACTCCATGGGCCAGTTTATCCAGGAAGGCGAAAGAAATCTTTTTGAGATTGTCCTCTCTGTCCAAAAACCTGCAAAGAATCTTGAAATCCCGGTTGATCCGGATAATCTTGACGGATTAAATTTTCTGGCCAGCCAACGTTATGACAAGGTAAATAAAATGGCTGAACTCGGAACCATGCTTGCCCATGTGGACGGAGGTGTGCCCAACATCCACATTGAAATCCCCGAGCTCACCGAATATTACCTCGGGCAGGTCATGTATTTCTTTGAAAAAGCATGTGCTATCAGCGGGTATACATTGGGTATCAACCCATTTAATCAGCCTGGGGTTGAAGCATATAAGAAAAATATGTTTGCCCTGTTGGAAAAACCCGGCTACGAAGAAGAAACCAAAAAGATCAATGAAAAGATCAAATAAAATTTCAAATCAGGGGTTAGCAAAATTGAAAACGCACATCTGTTCCAGGTGTGCGTTTTTTTCAGGGCAAAAGTGTTCAAAATACCACGGGAATATTTTTAGATAAATGTGTATCTTGCGTTTTTAATCAAAAAAAAGAACCTATGATACTGCAACCCCTGGACTGGATTATTGTCATTGCTTTTTTTGCCGTACTGCTCACAATTGGATATATTGCTTCGAGGGGAGCCGGAGACAGTACTGCAAATTTTTTCCTGTCCGGCAGAAGCATGCCATGGTGGCTATTGGGTGTATCAATGGTAGCTACAACTTTTTTCTGTGATACGCCTAACCTGGTAACCGACATGGTTCGTACAGGCGGGGTGGCCAGTAACTGGCTCTGGTGGGCTTTCCTGCTAACAGGTATGCTCACCGTGTTCGTTTATGCAAAGCTCTGGAACCGGTCGAAAGTAATGACTGACCTGGAGTTCTATGAAATACGGTACAGTGGCAAAACTGCTGCCTTTTTAAGGGGATTCAGGGCCATTTATCTGGGTTTTTTCTTTAATGTGATGGTTATTGCCAGTGTCTCACTGGCATTTATTAAAATTGCTGCGGTCATGCTTGGCCTCCAGCCTGCACCGGCACTCATTATTGCTTCTGTCGTGGTACTTTTATACGCTACAATCGGTGGGTTGAAATCAATCCTCTGGACCGACTTGTTCCAGTTCTCCTTTGCCATGTTCGGGGCAGTAATTGCAGCTGTTTATGTTGTCAGGGCTCCGGAGATCGGCAACCTTTCCAACCTGTTTGCCAATCCTGCTGTTAAAGCAAAACTTGATCTGATCCCGGATTTTTCGAAGCCGGAAATATTCATCAGTGTCTTTCTGATCCCGCTTACCATACAGTGGTGGGCAGCCTGGTACCCGGGAGCCGAACCCGGGGGAGGGGGATATATTGCACAGCGTATGCTTTCAGCCAAATCAGAGAAGCATGCCATTGGAGCGACTCTCCTTTTTAACTTTTTTCATTATGCCCTTCGACCCTGGCCCTGGATCATCGTCGGACTGGGATCACTAATCATTTTCCCTGATATCCAGTCGATGGTACATGCATTTCCGGAAGTATCCACCCAGTACATCAAAAACGATTTTGCCTATCCGGCTATGCTCCGGGAATTTTTGCCGGTTGGTTTACTGGGCCTGGTTGTAGCCTCTCTGATTGCAGCATTTATGTCAACTGTTGCTTCTCAGCTTAACTGGGGCTCTTCATACATGGTAAATGATTTTTACGGTCGATTCCTGAATCCCAATGCTACAGAAAAACAGAAAGTACGCTTTGGACGCTTAAGTACAGTTCTGCTGATGTTTTTCAGCGTCCTCCTTGCACTTATTCTGCAAAATGCCCTGCAGGCTTTTCAGTACATGCTGATGATCGGGGCAGGCACCGGTTTAATTTATATCCTCAGGTGGTTCTGGTGGCGGATCAACGCCTGGTCGGAAC
>DASQZP010000086.1:0-3022 GCA_035638655.1 Bacteroidales bacterium | reverse complement strand
CGTACTGGCAATTACTTCCATTATCATTCCTATTAAAGTGAGCCGCAATTCAGTTATTATTAACTGGTCTGTGATGATGCTTGCCAGTGTGCTGTTCTACGTTTTCATCATGAATTTTTCCCTTGACAGGTGGGAGGGAATTATTTTTATTCTGGGACTGATTACTTTCCTTTACCTTTCGATTCATAATTCACGAAAACAACATTTTAATTCAGATGAAGAACCTGTTAAACCATCACAATCTGTTGGTATCGCCCTTTTAATGGTATTGTTGTCTTGCGCCGGTCTGGCACTTGGAGCAAACTGGCTGGTTAATGGTGCAGCAACAGTAGCAAGAAATTTTGGTGTCAGTGAAAGGGTGATTTCAGTTACGCTCATTGCTTTTGGAACAAGTGTACCCGAGCTGGCTACTTCAATTATTGCTGCGGTAAAAAAAGAATTGGATATATCAGTGGGCAATATAATAGGGTCAAATATTTTCAATCTGTTAGGTGTGCTGGGAATTACTGCTTCTATTACACCAATTGATGTTAACCCTAATACAGTAAGATTTGATGTACCATGGATGCTCGGAATCTCGTTGCTGCTATTCCTTTTTATTTTGCCTTTTAAAGGAGGTCGACTTTCAAGGCTTAAAGGAATTGTTATGCTGCTTTCCTATGCAGCTTATATCAGTCTCATCATAACCCAGGCCTGATATTTCAGAGCTTATAATAAAGTTTTATACTATTTCTGGGTATTTTTTAATAATTTCAACTTCTAGAAATATTAGTAAGTATAAAAACCACATTTTATAAGTGGTGATTTATTAATTAAATTGATACAACCAGTGATAAAAGCTGAAAATATTACCAAATCCTTTGGCTCCCTTCAGGTTTTAAAGGGCGTTGATGTTAATATCGAAAAAAGTGAGATAGTATCTATTTTAGGAGCCAGCGGCGCCGGTAAAACCACTTTTTTGCAAATTCTGGGTACATTAAGCAGGCAGGATGGAGGAAAGGTGAGCATCAACGGGAATGATGTAAGTAGTTTGAGGGACAGGCAACTGGCTCGTTTCCGAAATCAAAACATAGGCTTCGTATTTCAGTTTCATCATCTGTTGCCAGAATTTACTGCACTTGAAAATGTCTGCATCCCTTCTTTTATTGCTCATGTTGCACGCAAAGAGGCTGAGGCACGTGCCAGGGAATTATTGACATTTCTGGGATTAAGTGACCGGCTGGAACATAAACCCTCAGAGCTTTCAGGCGGAGAACAGCAACGTGTGGCTGTAGCTCGTGCACTGGTGAACCGTCCTGCTGTGTTACTTGCTGATGAACCTTCCGGCAATCTGGATTCACAGAATAAAAAAGAACTGCATGAACTGTTTTTTTCACTGCGTGACGAATTTGGCCAGACAATTGTCATTGTTACACATGATAACGAACTTGCCGGTATGTCCGATAGAAGATTAACGATTAAAGACGGAAGATTTGTTAATTAATAAATTCATCTGGCATAGATGTCTTTATTAGTTATTAGTAATCAACGTAAAAAAGCAAGGTTTGAAGGGATTAGCAATGACCAATAAATTATCAGATGCTGAATTAAAAGAATTTCTTGATGAAAAAGCTGAGCATTACAATCAACCTGTTTTTATTGAATCCGACCCGATAAGTATCCCTCATCAATTTACCAAACCTGAAGATATTGAGGTTGCAGGTTTTTATACTGCAACCATCGCCTGGGGGTACAGACCTAATATCATCAGAAATGCAAACCGGCTGATGAACCTGATGGACAATTCCCCCGCTGATTTTATCAGAAATGCAGAAACGAATGAAATAAACAGGTTGAAGAATTTCGTCCATCGTACATTCAATGGTGAGGATTGTATATCTTTTTTCTATGCCCTGCGCCATATCTATATTCATTATGGTGGATTGGGAAAGTTAATTGAAGGTTTGTACGAAAGCCATAAAAATATGAAGGAAACTTTAATTGAATTCCGGCGTATTTTTTTCGGAGCGCCACATCAGTCTTTGAGAACAGGAAAACATGTTGCTGATGTGAGCAGGAATTCCTCTGCAAAGCGATTGAACATGTTCCTGAGATGGATGGTGAGAAATGATGATAAAGGTGTTGATTTCGGGTTATGGAAAGGGATACCTGCTTCTGCTCTTTACCTGCCTCTCGATTTGCATACCGGTAATGTTGCCAGGTACCTGGGGCTGATTACCCGCAGGCAAAATGACTGGAAGGCAGTAAAAGAAGTTACTTTAAGATTACAACATTTTGAACCCAAAGATCCTGTTAAATATGATTTTGCTTTGTTTGGTCTGGGTATTTTTGAAAATTTTAAATAGTGTCTGTCCATAATGTCCGATAACCGCGTTATTATAAAAATTTTAATTCCTTATAAGCATTAGGCGCTAAGGAGACAACTTTTACCAACATGTTGTTCAAATTATGCATCGGCTACTTTCCCATAGGGTTTCAATAGCCAATTGCCAATTGAAAAAGTATACTACGGATTAAAATTTTTGCACACTCCCGTTTAGAACGGAACAGGCTTTGTTATCGAACATTATAATCCAGACACCTTACTTTATGGATAGTCTCTAAATATTTACAACAATGTCTCAATCCGGTTTTCGGTTTAAACAGTTTACTATAATTCAGGATAAAACGGCTATGAAGGTTGGCACGGATGGCGTATTACTGGGCGCCTGGACCCGACCGGAAAAGGCTGCCAGTATACTCGATATAGGCACCGGTACCGGACTGATAGCACTGATGATGGCTCAGAAAAGCAAGGCTCTCATCACTGCAGTGGAAATTGATAAAGACGCTGCAGATCAGGCGCAGCAAAATACAGAAAATTCTCCCTGGCATGAGAGGATTCAGGTCCACCAGTCATCAGTTCAGGAATTTTCTGCCAACTTCGGTAAGAAATTTGATCTCATCATCTCAAATCCCCCCTATTTTCATCAATCATTTAAGAATCCAGGTATAAAAAGATCCCTGGCCAGGCACAATGACA
>DASQZP010000085.1:0-5534 GCA_035638655.1 Bacteroidales bacterium | reverse complement strand
TTTTATACTTACCGAAATTCTTACTTTGCGCGAAAGCGCAGGAGCCATGTTTGTGCTGGGAGGCGTAGTGCTGCATACTGTTCTGAAACAACGGATAAATAAAGTAACAAGGTAACAAGGTGACAAGGTAACAATCCTTGTTTTTGGATTGAGCGGGAGTCTGGTGTGGGCAAGGATCACGACCAGCCTGTGGCTCGGCCTGTGGGAGTGGAGTAACTAAGGTGACAAGGTGACTCGTCCTGAACCATGTTTACAAAAAATGTAAACTAAAATCAGGATTATGAAAAGAAAAGTAAAAGTTTATTCGGATGAATTTAAGTCCAAAAAGTTGTATCAGTTTGTTAATATAGCTAAAGATTTTTATATTGAGAGTTCAAAGCAGATTGAAAAAATATTGAACACAATTTGCAAATATAGCTGACTGTTAAGAATTACACACTATGAATAAACTGCTTGCCTCAATTGGAATACTGGCCCAGGCCGGTCTGAGCCTTACCCCGTTACTTGCGCAAAACGAAAAAACAAATGTATTGTTTATTGCGGTCGATGACTTAAAACCTATCCTGGGTTGTTATGGCGATACACTCGTTAAAACCCCGAATATTGACAGGCTGGCAGCAAACGGAACGGTCTTTTTGCAGAACTACTGTCAACAGGCTGTTTGCGGACCAACACGTGCCAGCCTCCTTACCGGTATGAGGCCGGATTATACAAAGGTTTGGGACCTGAAGACAAAAATGAGGGATGTGAATCCGGATATTCTTTCATTGCCGCAATATTTCAAACAACAAGGTTATGAAACAGCCGGTATCGGCAAGATTTATGATCCCCGGTGTGTTGATAATGACCTGGACAGACCTTCATGGAGCATCCCGTATTATAAGGAATCGAATGATTACTATTCATCAGAAACAGGAAGACCTGCAGCTTTCTATCAGTCGCCCGAAACGAAAGCACTGGTCAGAAAATACAGGGCCGAAGGAGAAAAGAAAGGCCTGTCAGGTTCGGCTTTATGGCGTTATTCTGTAGAAAAAATCAAACCGTCTGTTGAATGTGTTGATGTCCCGGATAATGCTTACACAGACGGGGCCGATGCTTTGCATGCTATTGAAATAATGGACGGACTCGCGAAAGGTAAAAAACCTTTTTTCTTTGCAGTGGGCTTTCACCGACCACATCTGCCTTTTGTAGCACCCAGTAAATACTGGGATTTATACAAAAGGGATGATATGCCGGTAGCTGCTTTTCAGCAAAAAGCCGAAAACAGTCCTGACCTGGCTTACCACCATGCCGGAGAATTATATTCCTATTCAGATATACCACCACTGGCTTCTTTCTCAGATCAAATGGTGGGACTTGATCTGCCTCTTGACAAACAAAAGGAACTGATCCATGGCTATTATGCTTCTGCTTCCTATACAGATGCTCAGGTGGGCCGAATCCTGGATGCACTGGACAGTCTGGGACTGGCGAAAAATACCATTATTGTGTTGTGGGGTGACCATGGCTGGCACCTGGGTGACCATAATCTGTGGTGTAAGCATACTAATTTTGAACAGGCTACCCATGCACCCCTCATCATCTCAGCACCAGGCTACAAGCCTGATGTGTCCAATTCATTATCAGAATTTACAGATGTTTTTCCTACACTCTGTGACCTTGCCGGACTGGCAGTCCCTCAGCAGCTGGATGGAAAAAGCCTGGTGCCGGTATTAACCGACCCTCTTGCATCTGTTCATGAATATGCTGTGAGTCAGTATCCCCGATTCAGAAAAATACCTGACGGTGATGAGGCAGGGAAAGCAGCGCATTTGATGGGCTATTCCCTCAGAACCAGTCAATACCGTTATACCGTATGGCTAAAAGATGATTTCAGAAGTCATGACCATTACGCAAAAGATCTTGTTGTTGCCCGTGAGCTGTATGATTACAGCGTTGATCCGGAAGAAACCAAGAATGTGGCGGATAATGAAAAATATTCCCCTGTTGCTGCAGCGTTGAATGAGAAAATGGTGGATTATTTTGCTTTGCAGTACCAGAAACTCAATGCCAGGCATTAATGTTTACCGGTAACTGTCTGAAAAAAATTAAGTAGCATTAACCTACAGCAAGAATAAGCTCGAAACTGGTTCAGTTCAAACAATTGTGGAAAAACGCAGAAAATATTTTTATTGAGTATATTTAATTGCAAATGATGCGTCAAGTGAAAGAAATAATTAGATATTGGAAGACTTTTATCCCAGAAGTAATTCATTGCAAAGGAACAGTAAAATTCAATTTTGTTTTATTTCTCTCTTTAATCGGCAATTTAGGTTTTGCAGCAAATTGGTATGTTAGTCCTGGTGGGATTGATATAACAACAAACAATAACGGGCAAAACCCTTCCAATCCATTGCAAACTATTTCTTTTGCTGTAAATAATGCCTGGATGCCCGGAGATACGATATTTGTAATGGAAGGGGTATATAAAAACCCGGGATATGGTTCCGGAAATTTAAATAATGGTCCGGTGGTACGATTAAATGTAACCGGACAAAGTGCTGGATGGTTAATTATCCGAAATTTCCCCGGTCAAAGACCTAAAATAAAATTTGATGGTGCTGGCGGATTTGTGAGCGGCAACCAAACTTATCTGCAAATTTCCGGTTTTGAAATCGAAGGGCCAAATCAATCTATAACCATTGATGAAGCATTGGCAGACAGATTGAATCATAGTAATTATTTTTCAGGTCGGGGTATCGCGATATGGAAGGGTCATCACATAAATGTACATGATAATATTATTCATGATTGTCCAAATTCAGGAATAAGAATCAACAATGGAGATTATTGTAATATCCATCATAATACGGTTTATAATAATACATGGTGGTCTTCCAGTGCTGAAAGCGCCATTGTTTATGCCACTTCCCTTAATGTCGATACTTCTTCAGCAATAAAGATGCGTATTACGCACAATCTGGTGTATAACAATATTAATCATATAACTTTCTACTCAGGTGCCACAGGAACGGGGTACGGATCAGCCAGTCAGGATTATATCATCGATGGTTCAGGTTGTTACATTACAAGAAACAAAGATACTTACCTTTATGGATGGTTTTATATTGCAAATAATATATCGTATGGCAATGGCATTAATGGTGTTGTTGTGCATAAGTCTGACAGGGCTATCGTTACGAATAATACATGTTACTTAAATGGTGCTGTGCCATTGAGTGAGGGAAGACAATCTTCTTCTGGTATAACCATCAATAGTTCTTCACACGTAAAAGTATTCAACAACATTAGTTGGCCAGGATATGATACTGATTATGGGTATAAAATTTATAACGCGGCATCTTCAAATTTTATTGAAGCATCAAACAACATTCTCGCTAAAGGGTTGAGTGATTTTACAGATAGCCAATATGTTTTTACTGATCCTTTTTTTATTGATGCATCTGATTTTGATTTTCACTTGCTTGAGACAAGTCCGGCAATAGATGCCGGATTAATATTTACAGATTTACCAGAGGATGATTTTGAGGGAGTAACAAGATTAGATAATCCTCCTGATATTGGGGCCTATGAATATTCAGGAAATACACCCTCCAATTTGCTGAAGGTTCAGAATGAGATAAATAAAGTCCGGGTTTATCCAAATCCAACCACGGGAACTTTTAGTGTCAAATGCAGTGAAACCAGGAAGAATCTTAAAGCAGGTTTATATTCTGTTGACGGGAGATTAATTGAAAATAAAACTGTCTCCAACTCCGGCATTATTCGGTTTGACATTGAGCAGGCAGGTGGAATTTACGTATTGAAAATTCAGAATGATGAGGGTGAAGATTGTATATTGAAGGTAATAAAAGAATGACGGTTTGCAATTAAATTTCAACCTGCTTCCATCCTCCATTTATTTTACAACAACAATCCCCTTCATTCCTAACATTTCATGTGGTATACAAAAATAATGATACGTGCCGGGCACCGTGAACTTCTTTTTGAAAGACTCACCAGATTTTAAATTGCCTGAATTAAAAGGCTTTGCAGCAGAGGGCAGGGAGACATCTTTTTCCTTTACTGCCTTCGCCGGATCACAGGTAACAGTATGGGTCAGGTCCGAAGTATTTTTCCACAGCACAACATCTCCCGCCGATATCACAATGCTATCCGGTGTAAACTTAGCGCTATTGGTCATTGTAACTGTATCGGCAGGAGGGGCTTCTCCTGCCGATTGGTCTCCTGAGCATGAACAGGTAATTAACAATCCCGAAAGTAGCAATGCCATTATTGCATGAATTTTTTTCATTAGTTTAAAATTTAATCTGTTATCTTATGCTCTAATTTTTATTTCTGGCATTATTATTAATTTTACCTTTACTTCCTGTCGGAATTAATAGTGAGGTCATCAAACATCACATGCCAGAAGGGAAGTGTTTTCCCGTTTTTCATATTAAATCCGGTATTTACCGGGCTTTCTGACATTGAGAAGTTTTTCATATCCGGTTTCATGGGAACTGAGATGAGGTGGAAATGTCTTTTTTCAGGTGTAACACCTTTGTCCCAGGCCAGTTTATAGTCTTCTTTGCGGACATATTCGGTTAGCATACCGTGGATCAGGCGTGGCTCATCGAGCACTTTACCGTTTTTCAACACTTTCCCCATTCCCCAGAAGGCAAAATAAGTATATTCACTGGGCATTAAAGGGGTGCCTATTCCTGAAAAGCCATGGAGGATTACATTGGTTACCACACCGCCAAAAGTCGGGTAGTCGATGCCGTGACTGGCCATTGCATCACAGCATTTGATTTCATAGGTATTTCCCTGATCATCCTGCCAGGAAGCATCCATTTTTACCTTGTCATCTGTCTTTGCCGCGTCGGTGGCGGTTACATCCATGGCATCAATACTGAGTTTGCCATTCTTCATGATCATATACTTGTTGCCAAAGGGAGAAACTGTATTCATTTTTGTATAACGATCTCCCTCTTTGTCTCTCATTTTCAGTGGAACACCTGCAACCACCGGTGTACCTCCAAATTTTTTCGGCATGGCAGGAGTTCCGAAGATCAATGGATCAAGTTCGCGATAGGCAGGTAATGCCACATGTACACCGCCTGATTCCTGATTAATGGTTACATGCACCGGTCCACCCAGTAATTCATATGGATTGGTAACGGTAGCATGATTTTTTACATATTCTGATGAGGAGGCTTCCTTTGTTATTTCATTATCCTGGGCATACACTCCGGACATGATAAATAAAACGAGGAATGTGAGTAATATAACTGACTTTTTCATAATTATATGTTTTTAAGTTATACAGGTATTTATTTCCTTTTCATGGCAAAATACCGTGCCATGGATGGCTGTTATAATATAAAATAGTTCTGAACAACTGCATCTTCCTGTTTTATTGGGGATAATAAATTAAACTTTCTGCAGAGGTAGTGAATGCGTGCAGCATTTCTTCCCCAAAATGTAGTGATATGCACACAGGGGGAGTGGAAGTATGAAATATGAAGTATGAAATATGAAGTATGAAGTAT
>DASQZP010000084.1:0-2082 GCA_035638655.1 Bacteroidales bacterium | reverse complement strand
CCCACTGGTCGACTTAAGACCATTACAGACATCGCGAAGGCTGTTTAACTTCGAGAATTGGCAGAAGAGCATGGTGATCAGATGCGTCCAGCTGTTAATTCCTTTGGCGTGCTTGTCCGTGCCATGTTTGGTGACCAGCTTTGTGAAGCTAAAACGGTCTAATGTCTTGCATAATCTGGGCAAATAGTGTTATATTTTTCATAGTCAGTGATATTTTAGGTTGAGTTGTAACTCCTAAAATAAGAAAGCCCCGACTTCGGGGCTTTCACTGGCTACTTTTTTTAACGTTTTGGAAAGATGTGAGAGTACATATAAAAGTAAATAATATAAATACTCAATACCTGTAATTATATATTATCTGATTTTGGTGTTTCGATAAAAATTAAAAAGGCAATTGTTGAAAATATTATATCTCGATATAATTCAATTTTATTCGCTGTTTTATTTTTCAAAAAAGAACCAAAACATCCACAATCTACATGTAGATTAATATGATTAGCGTATAATATAATTATAGTGAATAAAAGAAATAATATAAAACTACTAAATGCTGGCCATTTCTTAATGTTGCCCCAAAAAATAAGTGATAAAGCTATTGCAATTTCAATGTTTATTGTGATATAAAAAATGACATTTGCAAATTTTGTAGATGTATAGAAAACAGCTATGATAAACTGAATAAAAAGATGAGGATTTAAAAGTTTTCCAATAACAGCTATAAAAAGAATTAACGATAGAAACCATCTACCAATTAATAATAAAATGATATTTAAAGACTTTTTATTTGATGACATATTTATTAGTTATTTTATTCCATTTTATAAGCCTTTATTCTACCTGATTTGCGAAATAGGCAAAATAATGTGTCACCGGTAATTTGGATATAATTTGGGATGAATGGCAGATATGTAGAACTTACATATCTGCCAGTTTTTAAATTATAACGATCTAAAATGGCTGTATCTTTTTTTACTTTAATACGAGACTTTGAATTCTTTTTAATTAGAGTATTCAAGTATAACACATTCTTATCTTCTGTTGCATTTAATGTTATAATATTAGGTTTTGGCGCAGTAAATTGTTCTCGGCCATTTGTTGATTTATTGATAGTAGAAGGGAAGGGATTTCCATCAGGAGTTGTAACAATTTTATTAACACTGTCCTGAGCGTTAAAATAATAGATCAAACTTGAAAGGGATGATACGAAAATAAATCCCTTTTTAGGAGAAGGAATAAGCCATCCACTAAATGAGAATGGATTTTTTTCCTGATTGTTCGCAAGTACACCGAAATGGTCCAATAATTCCCCTCTTGTATTATAAGAACTAAATAATTTAGGTTGATAGAGTACTTTTATGATTAATTTATGATTATTTTCTCCTACGATCCGAAAAGGGATATTTTTTAAGGGATATGTAGTTTTATAGTCTCCATCAATTGTAAATTTAGAAATAGATAATCTCTTTAAATCAATCAACCATATTGTACTATCCCTGACATAATAATCTATTATTTGTTCGAATTCTCCCGGTCCCTTTCCTTTACCATACCCGATAGTATTTAAATATTTACCATCTAAGTTAAATCGTTTTATTGAATCTTCATTCTCAACCACATATAAATTATCACCATATAATTTTAGGCCATATGGGCGAATCAAGTTTAAAGTGTCAAGACCTTTTCTCAAATGTATTGGGATAAAATTTGTTTTATGCCACTTACGTTTATATGGTCTTAAACTTTTTACATTGCTGATAAGATTAGGTGCTGGTGAATAATCAATATCATTTAGTAAAACATAAATAGATGCTAATAAGCAAATTAAAAATATTATTCCAATAGAAAGAATATTACGCTTCATAAATAATTAAATAATAATTGCTAAAAAAATAAGGAGGATCGAAAAATAAATCCTCCTTATTTTTATTTAAAATTAGTAATATGATTGGGTACAAATTACAGTACCATGACCAGGACATAAATATCCAGTGCAGGATTCCTGTCCACCCGGACAACCGAGTTGTTCACATTGTTGGGAACATGTTAGATTTGCATTGGCATTATTAGGTAAAAAGGTTATTG
>DASQZP010000083.1:0-2120 GCA_035638655.1 Bacteroidales bacterium | reverse complement strand
ACGCGTTTATACATCAGAGCCCTGGGAGTTCACCCTGGATGATGTCAATTTTGTTCAGGCGCTGGCCCAAATAGCCGGAGGGGCTATAAATATGGCCAGGTATGTTAAAGGATTAAAAAGCAGCATTGAAGTCTTGAAAACGATGAAGGAAGTTCAGACCCAGCGAACTACAAGAAGGACCCCTTATGAGGGAGTTCCTATAAGCGTTTCTTCGAGTGAATTTGTCGAGAAGGAATAATTGTCATAATGCAACTAATTAAATCTTTCAATTATCTTGACATCACGCCAGGCAACATTATTTTATTGTAAGAAAGCGTTGAATTTGAGCGATCGTTCTCATAGACTGTCATTTCCAAGCTCACAGAATATTGATAATGTGCGTAGTTCACCTACAATGTGCTCATATGCTGAGACGATTATCGATCTGATCTGTTATTATTTCCTCTCCCTCTGGATCTCAATTTGCACTGCAGCTATTTCACTGTTCTTTTGCTAAGGATTCTGTTTGATACCTGTTCCACGCCGTCATGTTAATTTTGCGCCAGACCTAGTTGCGTAAAAGAATTCAATTCATTTTTGAAAAATCGTAAATAATTAAAACGATAGGAGGTGTGTCATGAAAGCAGGTATTTTTTTTACTGGTACAGGGCCAATTCTTATTTTGACTTCTTATGAATCACTTGATGATCCAAAATTAGTTGAGAAGCTTGCTCTCAAGGGAATTAAAAAGTACATCGCTTATGAAATTCAAGAGGATTTGGTGAAACAAAAATATGGGAAGCACTTTAACGTGATCTTGGGCGATTTGAAACAAGCAGACGATTTACGGGTACTTGATTACGACGGGCATCATGTCTTTTACAACTTCTCGATAGATGAAATTGGAGAGCCGATCTATCATGAGGGCTAAGGTGAAGATCTGTCTTTTCGAAGTGTTTAATTTTGTCAGTCGAGAGCATCTTAAATATTTTTGGACCTTATAGTTTTAGAAAGGAGAGAAATATGTATCTCAAACAAAAAGATATTTTTAGGGCCATGAATAAAAGTTTTGTAAAAAAGATCATGAATGTTTCAACGACAGAATCCTATGAACAGAAAGATTTTCTTTTTCAACAGGGAGACCTTGCGAATCGATTTTATATTTTGCTAAAAGGACGCATAAAACTTATCCTTGGGGAGACTGGGCATGCAGTCTATATCGTTAGCAATGCAGGAGAGGCATTTGGCTGGTCTAGCCTGATCGATAGAAAGACATATACTGCATCAGCAGAATGTATGACTTTGGTGAAATTGCTTAGATTTGATCAAGAGAAGGTTTTAAAGATATTAGAAGAAGATCCTACTAATGGGCTTGTTTTTTTCAAACGCCTTGCTGATATATTGGGTAACCGCTTGCTTCACAGCTATAAGATGATATCTGCAGCAGCTCAAACTGAAGTATCGACCTCCTTCGGCACAGGACAGGTTATGACCACGACCGTCGCTGAGCTAGAAATGTAACAACTTATAACATTATAGCCTGAGCATATCATCATAAACCCAGAGGGTAAATGTGTTGAAAAATATTGTTTTGGCCTTTGATGGTTCCCAATACAGCAATAGAGCTTTACAATATGCCAAAAGCTTCGCTGAACGCTTTGAGGCAACTCTGTGGCTTGTTCATATCTTTACGCATACTTCAGATCTATTAGGCTACGAGGATTATGAGAAGTTTTACTCTAAGCGCAAAGCCGGCGGACAAACGCTTCTTGATCAGGCGCTCCAAGAACTGAGTAGGACAAGGTTGGATGTGAGAGAGAAATTACAAGAAGGACCGGAAGCCGAGTCAATTCTAAATATCGCCAAGAATTGCCAAGCCGATCTCATTGTAATGGGAACACGTGGGCATGGTACATTAAAGGGTTTGTTAGTTGGCAGTGTAAGCCGCAAAGTCATTCACCATTCTTCTTGCCCAGTGATGGTAGTGCATTAGGCGAATGTACAAATTTCCTGCGACCGCAAATATGAGATAATAAATTCAATCATTTATTTTTTCTTTGGGGTCTTAAAATGACAAAACAACCATTCACTGAAAGATAGTCGTCGAGACGCAACCTACGAGAAATCGATGGACAAAATAT
>DASQZP010000082.1:0-4444 GCA_035638655.1 Bacteroidales bacterium | reverse complement strand
CAGACTGCCCCTTAGTCCCCTAAAGGGAGCAGCCCGCAATTTTAGCCGGGACAACATTCTAAAACGGAGCGAAGGCCCTCTTTAGGGGGTAGGGGCTGCGCGAAGGGATTAATGCTTTAGGAATAAAATACGATACCCATTTATAAATATTTTTACTAATAGAAGGGGGTGCAAATTGTCAGTGTCTTTCGCGGGCGAGCTCTTTCCTGTGGTGTTCGAGCAGCTTGTGAATCTTTTTTTCATTCTTAAAACCAACTTTTGTATATGGGTAGGTACTGGAATCGGTGCAATTGATTATACGAACTGTTTTTTTTCCTGCCGAACATCCTGTACCCAGCAGACAGGATAAAGCGAACAGATAAATTAGGAATGATCTTTTCTTCAGCAAACGGTGCATAGCGTGCTTTTTAATAAAATAACGCCAACAGTGTTGAAAAATTATTTACAGCATTGATATTCTGTAAGCTGAGAATCCATAAAGAAAATGTTCAAGCATGAAATATCATTATTTCAAAAGAAGATGTATTTTACCAATAAGTTCATGGGGAACAATTGGCTTTTCAATAATATCTGAAAATGTTTCAGGGTCGGTTTCCGCCGTAACTTCTTTTATCCGAAGGGCTGTTTGGGCTATGATAGGTAATTGATTTCTAATCTTTCGTATTTCCAGCGCTACCTTATCGCCGTTTAATCCAGGCAGCATAAAATCCATCAATACCAGATTAATATGAGGATGATGCCTGCAAAGCTCAATCGCTGTATTCCCGTCAATTGCCCTGATCACTTTCGCATTTGCCTGCAACAACACTTCTTTCAGATACTCATAGTTGCCATCATTGTCTTCTACAATCAGCATGGTTTTTCCGCTGAGGTCAACTTCTTTATTATCGAAGCTGCTATATGAGCTGTTTTTTATATTAAGAACAGGCAGGGAAAAATAAAATTCAGAGCCAGCCCCGGGAGTTGATTCAACCCATATTCTGCCATTCATCAGGTCAATAAGATTTTTCACGATGGCCAGCCCGAGGCCGGTACCTTCGTATTTTCTGGTTAATGACTGGTCGAGCTGGCGAAATCGCTCAAATATCACTTCCTTTTGTTCCGGAGGAACACCGATCCCTGTATCTTTTACAAAAAATATCAGATTTCCATCTTTTAAAATATAGCCAAAACGAACAGATCCTTTTGGAGTAAATTTCAGGGCATTATCCAGTAAATTTCTAAATATTTGTTTCAGTCTGATCGGATCAGTGAATATTGAAATATAATCTGAATTCTCTGGTATGTCCAGTTTGAATACAATCTCCTTCCTGTCATTGATCTGCGGCTGAAACAGGGAATGGAGTTCTCCCATAAAATCATTTAGGATCAGGTTTATCGGAGTAATCTTAATTTGACCTGTTTCGATTTTTGACATGTCAATTATACTGTCAATCAGGTCGATCAGATGGTTTGCATTTGATTTGATGAGGGCAAGAAAATCTTTTTGCTTTTCCCGGTCAAATTCATACTGTTCCATTAATTCACTGAAACCCAGAACAGCATTCATCGGTGTACGTATCTCGTGTGACATATTGGAGAGAAAAGCAGATTTGAGTTTATCCGATTCTTCAATTTTTTTCTTAGCATTTAGCAATGATTCTTTGGCTGCTTTTTCTTCTGTATTATCTTTAACAATGGAGAATACATAAATATGCCGGTGAATGGAAATGGGGCCGGTAAGTACTTCTACATCCCGGATATCGCCATTCTTTTTTTGGTGTTTGAACTGATAAACCGCACCCTGTTTATTTTTGGAATTATGTAATTTTTCCAGCAATACTTCCTTTGGTAATGTATTGATATCAATAATGTTCATGGAGGTAATCTCTTCATGACTGTATCCGTAGAATTTGCAGGCTGCAGGATTAGCATCAGCAACATTTCCTGTTGAAGGATCAAGGATCAGTATTACTGAAGGGTTGTTCTCAAATAATTTTCTGTACCGCTCTTCGCTTTCTTGAAGTTCTTTTCTGGCTTCTGATTTTTGTTTCGAAGAAAATAATGATGGTTTTGTTTTATTTTCACTATTGCTCTCAGGCTCATTTCCGGCACCCATCATGGCAAAAACTTTGTTGGAAAACGGAGCGATTTCAATAGAATGGTATGTTCCGAATGGTTTAATTTCCAGATTATTTATGTTGATAAACCGGTCTGTTTTTTTTGATAGACTGAATTTGATTGCTTCAGTAATGTTTTGTTGTTTGAGGACAGGGAAAATCTCAAAAATATTTTTCCCAATGCTTTCCGGAGATAAGTCGGGTGCCTGTATTTGAAACTTTTGATTGGTAAATAATACCATATATCCTTTCTTGCTCTCTTTCCTGCAAACAATAACAGGTACTGAAAGTTTATTCAGGAGATAATAGAGAGGACTATTTTTTTTTTGAGTTTTTTTTAGTTTTAAAAACATTTAGCAGCCCGGTTTCTTACATATTCTCACATGCGTAAATGAAGGATTACCTTTAATTTAAATTAAGATGTTTAGTTTAAAAAATCAAGAATTGGAAATATTTAAGACCTTTCTGAACTTTTCTACAATTTCTTTTATACCCACGGGTTTAATCAGATAATCGGCCGCGCCGAGATCCAGTGCTTTTTTCATACTTTCAGAATCTTTTTTTGCCGTAAGCATTAATACAGGAATGGATTGGTTATTTTCATCCTCCTTAATTTTCTTAAGTACATCAAAGCCATCGAGTCCAGGCATCATTACGTCAAGCAATACCAGATCAGTCTTGTTTTTCTGCAGCGCTGAAAGCCCGGACTTTCCTGAAGTTGATACAATCACATCAAAGCCATTTTCTTCAAGTATACTTTGGAACAATAAATTGTTCGTTGATGAATCATCAATTATCAGTATTGTTTTGTTCTGTTTTTCTGCCATCTTTAGTGTCTTATCAAAAGTTTTGGGAGGTATTCCCAATTAAACCTTAGCAAGTTAATAAAATTGAATGAAATGTTTTTGGTAATTCTGGTTAAATATATCATTCAATAAATATAACATGCATAATTTGTCATATTGAATAAATTATGTAAAGATAAATATTATTGAATACTGCAAACAGGATAATTATCCAAAACGTTTTAATCGGTCATACTTTCTGTTAAACAGGAAGATTGGGTAAATTGTTTGTGTCAACTCACCCAATCTTCAGTAGAATAGTTTAATTAAAATTAGTATTTTACATATTCCTGGTCATTGGTATCTGTAATGTTAAGATCGATGCCCTTCTTTAAAGAATTTTGTGCAATATTTTTTGGGTTTTCAGCCTTCGTTTTTTTCTTTTCTGTATTTATTTTCTGATGTAGGTTGTTGTTTTTAATTTTATGTTTCAAATTCTTGTTGCCCAGGTTAAAAAAACCTACTGTTTCTTTAAGTTGTTCGGCCTGACTTGATAATTCCTCAGAACTTGTTGCCATTTCTTCTGATGCGGCAGCATTTTGCTGTGTAATTTGATTGAGCTGTTGAATGGCATTGTTGATCTGATCGGCACCTGAATTCTGCTCAAGACTGGCAGCAGTAATTTCCTGCACCAGGCGCGCCGTTTTTTGAATTTCAGGTATCAGTTTTTCCATTTTTTCACCGGCTGATTCGGTGACTCTGACGCTTTTATCTGAAAGGGCTACAATTTCATCAGCAGCTACTTTGCTTCTCTCGGCCAGTTTACGCACTTCAGCAGCTACCACTGCAAATCCTTTTCCGTGTTCTCCCGCCCGTGCAGCTTCCACTGCAGCATTAAGGGCCAGAATATTTGTCTGGAAGGCTATGTCATTGATAATGGTAATTCGGTCTGCAATGTCGCGTATTGAGATCAGACTTTCTTTGGCTGCACTGCCTACCTCAGTTACGCTGATCTCGGCAGACTGTGATATTTGCTCGGTTTGTTGTGCATTATCAGTATTTTGCTGAATATTTGAAGCCATTTCTTCCATGGATGAGGAGACTTCTTCTGCTGATGAGGCCTGTTCAGTCGCTCCTTGCGAAATTTGTTGTGAAGTGCCGCTCATTTGCTGGCTTGCCGCTGCGATATTGTCGGCCCCGGTCATAATTGCAGTAACGATCTCACGAATTTTTTGGAGCATATTTCTGAGTGTTTCTGCCAGCTCACCTATTTCATCTTGTTGTTCTACATCGATGGTTGCTTGTAGATTGCCACGTGCAATTTCTTTAGCGAAATCAACACCCTTTTTGACAGGAACTGTGATTACCCTTGTAATTGCCACGGCAAGCACGATGCCCAACAGCACTGCCAGAATCAACCCGCTGACCATAATGATACTGCTTCGATCCAGGTTGGTTACCGATCCTTTGGCTATATCTAATGTGGAACTTGTCGCAGCTTCCGTCACTTCAGAAGACAAAGCTACCAATTTGTTTCCTGTAGATTTGCGTTCATCAGAC
>DASQZP010000081.1:0-15653 GCA_035638655.1 Bacteroidales bacterium | reverse complement strand
GATAACTGCGTTGTTACAAAAATTTTAATTCCTCATATACATTAGTATACTGCGGATTAAAATTTTTGCACGCCTTGTTCTCGAACATTATCATCCAGACACTTGACCTTATTGACAAACTCTAATTAGTTAAGCAAGATAACCCACTAAAAAAACATTTACAGGAATTAGACATACAACAATATTAAGAACATTATTTGCCAATCTGTCAACGTTTGGGGCTTATTCCTCCTTATTGCACAAAACCTTAATTACCATAACAAACAACTTCTGTATAAATGATCATAAAATTATACTTTATGTCTGCTAATGATTTTGCAATTCTTTTGCTAAGACTTTCATGGCTATTGGGTGAATAGTGAATTAATATGTAATATTTATCAACATCAACATGAAATGTGAACTTTCATACAATCAAATATAACCCTTCCATGGAAATAGAATTTACTGCTACTCTATATTTTATTCAAAATAATGAATATACCAATTCTTTTCATTCAACAGCAAATTATAAATTTTCTCTCTTTTACCAGCAGGATATTTTTGGGCAACCCTGGAGGCCAAAAATGAAGGGTCATTCCTTCGCCTGGCAACCCGCATCAAGTCATAAAACCTTTCTCCTTCCCAGGCAAGCTCTCTGGCTTTTTCTTTAATAATCTGATCTTCTAGATATAGCTGTTTACCTTCAAAATTGTCGGTTAAGTCAATATAACCAACTACCTCATTACTAAAAGGATCTTGTAAATAGTTGATGTTTCCTACTTTAATTCCATCGTTTGGACCACCAAATCCAACCCGGCCTCTTACCCCAAGCTGAGCTCTGTTGGGGTCAATAGTATATTCTGCCCCGTTATTTACTATATCAAGTGCCTGTGAAGTGAATGTAGTAACTGAATTTCCTCTATCAAAAGCCCACCAGACATAAATTTCAGCCAGCCATAAGTGAACCCCTGCAGCACGATAAACAATAAAATTAGCATCCTGGTCAAAAACTTCTTTATCCCATGAATATTTCCACACAGCTGTATCAGCATTTTCGGTAATCAAATCAGCACTGCGAAGATCTCCTACTGATTTTAAATTTAACATTTGTTCAATGTCCGTTTCTGGTAAAGGTTCTCCGTTTCTTAAATAACTATATGATACTCCATATCCTCTGTAAAAGTCACCCGGAATTCCTTTATGCTTCGGGTTTAATTTTGTTAGTGAAGGATTTGTATTGTTAATATTCAGGGAATAATCATCCCATATTGTCTCCCAGTTCAATATAGCCTGCTTTGTTGGTTTAAGCATATAATCATGAGATGAACGTGGTTCAAAAAGGCGTTGAAAATCATTTTGCTGAAAATTAGATTTATTAAACCAAATAGTATAAATGTGCTCGCGAGGGTCGATAGTGCTAAAAATATTTTTCCAGTTATTATTAGAGAAAGCTGCATCGAGCTGGTAACGATAATTATCAGAACTCATATATATAACGTCTTCAAAATTAGTAGCTGCTTTGGCTAAATTTCCATCAGTGAGATACATTATTCCCAGGAGTGTATGCATCGCGTAAGGATTCCAAATTGTAACCTCCCATGAATCGTCGTTGTTATTGATTGCATGATCTACTCCCACAGCTTTAACATTCTTTTCCAGATCGTTGGTGAAGTAATCTATAACCAATTTCATATCGTAGTATTGTTTTTCAAGCGTAATAGGATTATTATAAGTTGTATCATTATGGTAACCATCCTGACCAAAAACAATATCAAGACTGTCAATATAGGTACTACTTGAACTCAGAAAGCTTTGAACTTCTTCGATTGTTGTAAGTGATTCAGGAATAAACGGTATTTTACCATAAATCCGTACAGCATTAAAGTAGGTCCAGGCTCTCATGCATAATGCTTCCCCGTATAAACGATCATAATTGGTTACAGGTTTACTCTGATCAGTCACTTCAGGATGTTCTTTTCTAAGGATATTAATGAAATTATTACATGCTGAAATTAATTTGAAAAAATTTGTAGGTGAAGCATATTTATTGTCTTTTGAAACATCAAAATTATAAATTTCGACCAGATCAGCATCCGCATTCTTTGTGATGGTGAGCAAATCGCCACGAAGCTCCCCTAAGATTAAAAGCTGTTCAACGAGTTTCTGTTGTAATCCATACAGCCCCATTTCTACCGACCTGTATTCATACCAATCATCAAAAAGTTCTTTATTTGTTATATCTAATTCCTGTTTAGGTTTGAAATAATCTTCACAGGAAGATAATAACACTACTGTAACCGTTACCAATATGAACAGTATGCTTGTATGTTTTCTTATATTTTTCATATTCTAAAAAAATAGAAATTTATAAACCTAATTTAACACCAATAATAAATTGCCTTGGCTGTGGTGTAAGACCATAGTCAATTCCTTGATCCAATTGTGAATGAGAATATCCAAATTCGGGATCGTAGCCTAAATAATTTGTAAACGTGAATATATTGTTTGCCGACAAGTAAAATTTTGCATTTCTAAACGTAAGAAACTCATTGTCAATCGTGTAATTCAATACTATATTTTTAATTCTAATAAATGAACCATCTTCAATCCAACGGGTTGAAAATGATGAATTACCCACAGGATCTTCCCATTTAGCTCTTGGGACTTCAGTTTGCTGTCCTTCGTATTGCCACCTGTTTAATACATTTGTACTCTGGTTTTCAAGCCCTGTCATACTTTCATTTTTAAAACGAACATAGTTGAAAATTTCATTTCCCTGAACAAATTGAACAAATGCACTTACAGCCCATCGTTTATAAGTAAATGTATTATTTATACCACCAAATTGTTCAGGTAGAGAAGAACCAATAACCGTTTTATCGTAATCATCAATAATACCATCTTTTATTCCGTCAGGACCGGACAAATCAGCAAAAATAGCATCACCAGCCTGATAAGGAATTGATCTTTGGTTAACCAGATTGGCTTTTTGAGCTTCTTCGGTAGTAGAGTAGACGCCTTTAAATATATACCCGTAAAAGCTATTGGCTTGTTCACCTGCCATGTTAACAATTTCTGCACCCTCCAATTCAGTGACAAGTTTATCACCCTTAATTTCTGTAACTCTATTTTTAACAGTTGACCAGGAAGCCTGAAAGTCCCATTTAAAATCAGATCCACTAATTATCCTGAAAAAGAAGCCAACATCCAGCCCCTTATTTTCCATCTGACCACCATTTTCCGGCCGCGAACTATAACCAAAATATGAATCGAGGGGTCTGTATATAAGCATGTTGTCTGTTACAGAAGAATAAAAATCGACATTTGCTGTTAAGCGGTTACCCCACAATGCTATATCTAAACCTGCATCAAGCTGACTAACTGTTTCATAAGTAAGTTTTGGATTCGGCACCAGTGCTGGATAAAGTCCAACTGTTTCACGAAATTTAATTGCATTATAATAATTAGTAGCGTTTGCCTCTCCTATATCGTCGTTGCCCGTTTTACCATATGTAAGTCTTAATTTAAGTTCCTCAAGCCAGGAAATGTTTTTCATGAATGATTCATTGGAGAGACGCCAACCAAGTCCTCCCCCATAAAATAATCCAAACGGCACACTTCCAATTTTGATCGTATTACTTGCCTCTTCTCCTATCCGGGAAGAACCATCCAAAGAAACAGACGCAGAAACTAAATATTTATCCAGATAACTATAGTTAATATTTTCGTATAGAGAAAACCAGTTCCAGTTACGGTTATTGCCCCCTATTTCTCTTAAATTATTGATTCCATCCTGCAATGCCCGGTACTGATCATTTGCTGAAGCATTTTTTGTAAGTGCCCAATCGTACTCAAAATTATTGGTTAATATATTAAACCCGGTATTTGAAGTAATGTGATGATTACCCAGTCCTTTGTCAAATAGCAGATGCGTATTATTATAAAAAGAAGTCAAACTGTTATTTCCTTCTTTTGAAACATTTATTGCCTCATCATTATAATATAATTCCATTCCTTTATTGGGCATAAAAATAAGTTCTTTGAAAACATCATAGCCAAGTCCAAAATTAGTAGTCAGTTTCAGATTTTTCTTGAGTGTTGCTTCAGCACCCAAAGTTGAAATGAAATGAAAATTACTGTTTTTAGCTTCATAATTACTAATGACAGCCTGCGGATTACTGACCCCAAGTTCATCAACGGGCGCAAGTGAGGTTAATTCTCTTCCTTCATTGTCATACTGAAAAGGATTAAGCATCGGTGATTTTGCAAGTGCAGTAAAAACAGGACTGGTTTGTCGTACTTTTGCAGATTCTTTAAGGTTTGACATATTGTAATTCATCGAAACACCGGCATTCATTTTTAACCAATTAGACATATTCAGGAGACTTACAAACCTTAGGTTGTATCCATCATAACCTGTTTTGTTAATTATACCGTTAGAATTTAGATAACCAAATGACAAGCCATATTTCGCTATTTCATCACCACCTTTAACATTCAGATTTACATTCGAAAGCATAGCATTTCTAAAGATTAAATCCTGCCAATCTGTATTATGCTGATAATCTATATAACGATCATCCTTGGGTGTCAGAAAAAGATTGGGATATTTTTCCCTGATAAGTTCTTCATGCATTCCGGATGAAAATAACTCTTCACTAATTAATGTTCTGTGTTGACCTGCATCCAACTGAGGAATATCATTTGAAGGCGCTAATGAATAGCCTGACCGTATATCCAAATCGATAACAGTTTGGGTTGCACTTGGATTAAGTGTTTGAACAATAATCAAACCATTTGAAGCCTTAGAACCATAGGCTGCAGTAAGAACCGGATCTTTTACAATTGTAATTTGCGAAATATCAAGAGTATTCACTGAAAGCAGCGGATTATAAGAATACCCATCAAGATTAGATCCGAATACGCCCATCGAGGATATAGGCATGCCATCAATAATATACATTGGCTCGTTAGAAGCATTTAATGAATTAATCCCATGAAGTAAGGTAAAAGCACCACTTCCAGGGTCTCCTGTTCGGTTAACCACATATAAACCCGGCACCCTTCCCTGCAAATATTGATCGAAAGACAAAACATCTGATTCTTCAATATTCTCTGTACTTAATGAAGAATTGGCAGTTACAAGATTTTGTTTAATCCTGTCCTGTGATAAAATAGTTACTTTATCATCACCAGAAGCAAGTTCATTGCTCGTTAAATATATCTTGAGCTCACTTCTGTTGTTTACATTTATTCTTTTTCTTTTATATTTGCTTGAAGGCTCAACAATGAGCCATTCATTACCAGTCATCAATTCAACTGAAAATACACCGGATTCGTTTGTGACTACAGGCAATTCAGAGGAACCTTCAACACTAATTGATACTTTAGAAACCGGCTGGCCCGATCCATTAACAACCTGACCTTTTACCACCAAAGTATCCTGTGCATAAACTGAATTTGTTCCTGGAAATATTAAATTTATCCAAATAACTATGATAAATAGTGTTTTCAGAGATCTTATATTCATTATTTCAAAAATTTGCTTGTTAAAGTTTCAGTTCCTTACAGGAACCTATTTTGGCTGAATTAACTTTTTTGTTTGTATTTAAACCCATTACAAACATTTTATCTAAATTGGTTAAGTTAGTCTTTATGATTAATGATTTTCTCATATGTCAATTATCCTATTTCAGTTTTTTAGTCCTTCCCATTAATTAACAGGCAGAAAATCGATATAATCTAAAACCAACCCATTTGACGTAACATTCCCTGGCCCCTTGTATACAAACTTGATTTTTGCTTTGCTGAATTCAGTAATATTATCAACATACATATCGAAGCTGTTAAAACGTCCAGTAGGCACATAACGCCCCCCTGTTACGCTGGGCATGATTCCTCGGTATCTTACAAAATCATAATAATCGAAGGTTTTCACTAATTCATCATTGACATAAATATCATAAATACCGCCTACATCCATATGTGTATTTACTATCATCACATATTTTCTGGGAAAAAGATTTTGTGTATTGAATTCAAGAGAATAATTCCCGCTATATCCATCGGGAAAAAGTACCGTTTCAATAGTGTCATTTGAAGCTGAAGCGACATACTCTTTATAAGGTTGAAAGGGTTTATCACTATTAACTACAGCATTTTCACCCCACGCATATTTATTTATACCAGTTTGTTCTAAAAGTAATTCAACTTCAAATCTCGACGCTGCACTATAAAGTGAATCCGGAACTTTAAAATTTTGATAATTGTAGGCATAACCATTACTACATATTGATTTATCAACGGGCGTGTATGAAATTTCTATACTGTCTCCAAGAATATTCTTTAACATCAATGGCCCTCTTTCTCCGGGTTTTAATAAGAATTCTTCGGGTTCCAGTTTATTTTCAAATACTCCTTGTTTTAATAAAAACGGGACCAAAACTTCCTGTTGCCATACTTCTGGAATGTCCCGGTAATCAGTATACCCGTTTCCAAGATTACCGGCCATTTCAGTAAGAGCATTTTCATAATCTTCTTTTAAAGGAAAAACGATGGTTGCAGCCCTGTTACGGAATTCTTCACTCACTGGAAAGTATTCTTCTTCAAATTTATTAAATACATATGAAACTGTATCATAAATCGTATTCCCATTCTGATCAAAACCAATGGGTGTACTTAGCTCATTATCAAGAACGATTGAATCCTGGCTGTCAATATATTGTTTTAATATCTCATTATTGTTAGCATAGAATTCATATAGATTAGGTATAGGCTTGTCAACCTGATTAAGGATGAAAAATTTTCCATTCTTATACAATGGGCTTTCAAAATTAATTAATATACCATCTAATTTTGCCTGACTACCATATTTTTCAAAAAGTGCATATTTTTTTGATAATGTCCTTATTTTTCTTTTTCCTTCAACATTTCCTGACTGAATAAAATGTGTTGAAAGATGATATTTCAGAAGTGTACTATCAACTTCATTAATGGATAAAAATTGCTGTAATGCATCATTAGTAGGTGCAAAAACAGTATATGAAAGTTTTGTTTGAAAAAGCGTATCATAATGATATTCTTTTAAAAGCCGAACAAAACTTGCAACAGTTGAGTCATTTTGCATAGCTTCCCACACATTTTGGTCAACTGTTTCAGGGTAATCATTATAATGGTCCTCCCACACTTTTTCACACCCTGCAAAAACTACAACTACACTTGCTAACAATATGATTTTTCTTAATTTCATCTTATTTAACATTAAAATGGTTCAAATCTTATGTAATCCCATAAAAAGCGGCCCGGAATCAATGAATTGACTTCGACCACATGTTTTGAATAAATTGAAAAATCAAAGGTGCCAAGTTTGATTTTTTGAAAAGGATTATTAGAATTACCGCCGATAGTAAGATCAATTGAACTTCCTAACTTTTTACCATCAATATAAACCTCCACCATTGCATTATCAGGATTAAAAGCGTCAGCTCCTAAAAATACGTTATATTTCCCCTGTATAATTTTGGGGATTGTATACGCAATCGTAAAATCTCCATCAAGCTCAAGATAATCGTTATTCCAGGCCGTAGTTTGGCCATCAACCACATCCACGAAAAAGAGATCAGTTCCTGACCATTTTATATTTTGAAGTGAACTCTCATTTTCAATGAGAAAGTTACCTCCTTCCTGCCGATATTCATTAAAAAGCGGTTCTTCATGAAACTCAAACGTAACAATCGCTCTTGAAGGAATTTGTTGCCTCATTACTCTGTCTATAAAATGAAGAGCCCCACTTTGGGTAATAACATTACTTTCGTCATAAATAAACTTAATAAAATCGATATAAGATGTATCAGACTGATAAATAACAGTGTCAAATACCTGTTTCCCTTTATTTATTGCTACATCATACCCTAAACCGTTAATACTAAGGGAGATATTAGATAATGTTGTATAGTTTGTGTTTACATCAACAAAATCATCAATAAAATATTGTCCTTCTAAAAAATGGTAAGCAACAAAATTTCTTAAAGGATTTGTGGAATCAGTATACTGATCATTATCAGGACTAATTGCAGCAATTAAATCATCAATTGAATTTATTCCGCTTTTTTTGAAAATTGAATCAGCTTCTGCCAAAACTGTTACAGGTTGTCCATTTTCAATTTCTTTCAAATTAATATTAATTAGTGATTTCTGACCTGTAGTATCAACAGCTTTTTTAAAAATCGAATATTCATCATGTTGTTCCAGCCATTGATAAGAGGTAAAAGTAACCGGAACCAGCACACTTTGAATTTGGTGGATATATCCATTGGAAACTTCAATATTGGATTTAATAACTGCAGCGCTATTGTTAATCTTATAATACGAAGTATCAGTATTGACAATAAAACTAACGGTAAGATAATCCCCTGAAAGCGTTGGTTTAGGGAAAGCCCCAAAAGGAAAATCATCAGTTTTTGCTTCCATATTAAGAACATGATAGCGACAAAAAGCACTGGCAAATTCCTGATTATTTAAAATATCATCTAACGATGAAAACCTGGGATCACTTTCAATAAAACGATTTATAGCATCATTATCAGGTAAAAATAATGTGTACCCTGTTCCATTTGGATTATATGAGCTCAGCGCTTCATCAATTCCACCGATTTTCATGATTGAAATAAAACTGGAAAATTGATCCTCATTTCGAATTAAATAATCATATATTGTACCATCCTGCAAATCTTCAAAATTTGGTACAACTGGTTCAGAATTACATGAAACAATAAATACCGCCAGTAATAGATTTAATATACGTGCAACTTTTTTCATTTTAAAAATTATAATACGGGTTTTGTTCCAGATTTTTATTACGTTCAATCTCGGTGGCATATACCGGTAAATACCAACCCAGCGGATTTGTCAATCTTGCAGCCAACACACGTTTCTGAGTAGAAGAGGCATTACTTACTATAATTTCGATTAATTTATCTTTTCGTGCGTAATTGTTTCTACGTCCAAGACGAAGCAAATCAAACCATCGTTTTCCTTCATAAGCTAATTCGCGAGCTCTCTCCTCAAGAATTGCATCCTCAAAAGCAACAGTATTATTTGCTACGGACAACATAGATACACCTGCCCGGTCTCTGATTTTGTTAATTATAGCAAGAGACTCATCAAATCGCTGAAGTTGAGAAAGGGCTTCAGCTTTCATAAGCATAACATCAGCAAAACGGTAAATAATCCAGTTGGCACTAAGCTGGTTGTCCCCGGAACGCACTGATTGCCCGTCAGCAGCCTGTCCCACATATTTCCAAATAGCAAAATCATTATCTCCATATTTTGCTATGGTAGCGTCCTGGCCTCTAACAATTTCATTCGAATATTCAAATCCAAACATTTGAATGGCTTTTTGACTGGGAGTATATTGCTGATTTGCCCGCCGGGTTAAATTATAAGTATTGTTGCTTTGATTCAGGTTTTCATCAAATTGGAGTTCAAAGATACTTTCGAGTGAATTTCCAGGGTAAAATAATTCAAACCACCTGGAGCTGGGCAGTAATTTAAATTCATCATTTTTCTCTATCCTCTGAACATATTTTAATACATCTTCATAATTAAAACGCCAAAGTTCAATATCGGCCAGCAAAGCATCGTAAGCAGCTTTGGAAGCTCTCCCTTTATTCTCCGCAATAGTGGAAAACCCACCCGAAGGAGCGAATTGATAATTGGCTTGCAGATCACTCACAATTTGGTTTAGTACTTCTTTCCCGGGAGTTTTTGGTAAATAAAAATCGGCATTGTCTGTTTCGGAAGGTTCCAGAACCAGGGGCACATCCCCATATATTCTAACCAGATAGAAATAAGTCAGACTCCTTAAGTAATATGCCTCTGCAACTAAACTTTTTAACTGAAAGTCTGTAAACGTATCATCAATTTTCTGAACTTGTGGAGCATTTTTAATAACCTCATTGCAATAGTCGATCACAAGATAAAACTTGCTCCAGTCGCAATATGGGTTATCGGGATAAATGTTATTCTCCATAATATTCTGTTCGTCAGAAGATTGGTTTACCCCTCCCTGCAACATATCAGCACGCAATTCACCTTGAAGGAAAAGGGTTCTGTCCATACTGGAAAATGTTTCATAGGCAGACATTAAAACCGCTTCGACATCTTCTTTAACTTTCCAAAATTCATCCCGAACCAAACCATTAGGTGGAAGTATATCTAACCATTTGGTGCATGAAATTTGGGAAAAAACAAGAAGTATTATTAAAAAATATTTTGCTCTAATTCTCATAGCTATATCTAATTTAAAATCCAACTGCTATACTGAAAGTAAAAATCTTTGGAGGTGGAGTTCTTGCCTGATCCACGCCAATCCAAAAAGGATCACTTGCATCCTGTCCTACTTCGGGATCCTGTCCGGAATATCGAGTATATGTCATTAATTTTCTTGCACTCAATGCAAAATTTGCACGACGTATTTTTAACTTTTCACAAAGATTTTTACTAAGTTCATATCCTATTTTTACATTGTTAAATCGAAGGAAATCTCCCCTTTCGACGTATCTGTCAGAGCCAAGATTGTTAGCCGGATGGTTCATGTAAGCCTGGGGGAGCATCCCTGCCTGGTCTTCTCCCTGATAACGCCAGCGGTTTAATACAGCCTTACTCTGGTTATTCCGGTCATTCATTCCCTCTGTTTGAATAGCAATACCATTAATTATATCAAAACCTAACCGATATTGGAAACTGGCAGAAAAATCAAAATGCTTATATTTTACTACCGCCCCGAATCCGCCAATAAAATCAGGATTGCTATCTCCAATATAAACCACATCATTCAAATCGATTTTACCGTCGTGGTTAATATCTTCATAAATAGGATCTCCTCCTTTGAAAGTATAGGTATCGAGGTATCGCAAAGGAATTGGCCGGCCTTCACTATCATGCTTTATATGGCCATCAGCATCTTTTGCCACAGCATCCTCATCACTTGGGAAAACACCAAGGTATCTGAATCCAAAAAATGAACCAATGGCTTCACCCTCCTGTACCCTCAGCGGATATTGTCCGTTACCTATGGAAGTTGAACGTTCCGGATTAAAGTTTTCTGGAAGTTTATTAAATCTGTTTGTATTATGTGATGTGTTAAAGTTTACAGAAATCCGCAGGTCTTTTGTTTTTGAAATTATTCCATCTATCATTAATTCCCAACCCTTGTTAGACATCTCGCCTCCATTAAAATAAGAAAGTTCATCAAAGCCTGAAGATTTAGGAATCTGATAATTATCGAAGAGAATATCAGTTGTAACTTTTTGGTATATATCTCCCTGAAGGTAAATTCTATTATTAAATAAATTTAACTCAAGACCCAGGTCATTGGAGGAAACCGTTGCCCATCTCAGGTCGCTAAGTTGAATACTGGTTGGGGCAATCGCTGGATTATCCATATAACTACCATTACCTGTTGACGCGTATGTTGAAAACCGCGCATAAACATTATTTGGCTGGCGACCAGAAACACCCCAGCTAAAACGTAATTTACTATCTCCAAGAAAATCCCATGAACTCAAAAATGGCTCGTTTGAAAACCTCCAGCCAACAGATATACTTTTAAATATTCCCCATCGATTATCTATACCAAAAGAGGAGTTGGCATCCGCACGCAAAATTGTCTGTATCATATACCTGTCGAGATATTTGTAGTTGACATTTGCAATTCCGCTAATTGTTCTGCTTTCTCCCGGGCCATTCCCAATCCAGTTGATTTGAGGATCAATTGCCGGGTCTTGTATATCTGTACTTGGCGTTTTACTCGCCTGAACAGTCATCCATTCATTTGCCAATTGATTTGTCACCCAGGAAAACGCACCAGAAAGACTGTGTTTATCACTCTTAAAGGGTGAACTAAAAGCAAGCTGGCTTTCTGATCTAAGTGATCGGTTAAAGCTATTATTTTCTGATGCCATGTTAATGTCCCATGACAACCAGTCAGCCCCAATTGCATTATATGGAAGAAAGCTTTTTGATTTTGAACCTCCATACTGAAATGAAACGGTCTCCCGGAAAGTTAACCAGTCTTTCATACGGTATTGCAGCATAAAAGTATTTTCAAGTTTACTGGATTTATTGTTGTTTTTTCCGAGATCAGCAACAGCGACAGGATTAAAATACACATCACCATTCCCCTGGTAACTGTGAATAGGATTAAAATATTCACCAGTTGGATTTCCAAATGCATCATATTCCCATATACTCATATTGGGAGATTTTATATAAGCCATTTCGCGCACATTTTTCCCATTAACCTTCAGATTACCGTTGGTATTATTATTAGTATAATTAAATTTTATCTGAAACAACAATTTTTTTGACAGCGAATAATCAAGATTGATGCGTGTTGAAAATCTTTTTGAGTTTGTATTAACAGTTGTACCTCCTTCATTAACATAACTAAACGAAGTAAAATACCTTGTTTTTTGACCTCCACCTGATAAACTGAAATAATGATCATTGGTCTTTCCATTTTGTGTTATTTCAGCTAACCAATCAGTGTTTGCAGAATAATTGTAGAAATCCTGATAATCTTTATCATAAGCAATTTGAGGAGGAATATCAAAAATTCCACGATTATTATGCCACTCCTCTAACTGTAGCATAACATACTCATCTCCGTTCAACATCGGGATAGCTGGAGGCTGAATGTTCAAGCTGTACTTATACTGGTAATCGAATTGAACTTTGCCCATTCTCCCTTTTCGAGTTTCAATGAGCAAAACTCCATCGGCTCCTCTTGAACCATAAATTGCAGTCGACCCGGCATCTTTTAACACTTCAATCGATTTAATATCCTGAACGGGAACATTTATAAGGTTACTAATATCTTCAGAATTGGCAGAGGTTAAATCAAAATTCTCACTTATCCTGAATTGGGGGATACCATCAATTACTATCAGAGGTTGGTTATTTCCCATTGAACTAAGACCCCTGATTACCAATTGGGAACCAGAACCAGGATCTCCGGAAGCACTGATAACATCAAGACCGCTGATTCGTCCTTGTAGTGCATCAGCAGCTGAAAGGACACCCACATCTTTCATTTCCGCCAAATCCACTTTAACAGAAGACGATGCTTTATCCCGGTCATCGATATTTGTAAGATTATTTCTGGATTTAGATATTGCAGAAACTGTAACCTCACCTAAATTAACATTAGAAGATTCCAATTTAACAATAATCGTTTTGGTTGGATCTGCCTCAATTTCCTGTGATTTATAACCTATGAAACTTACTTTTAATGTATTTGAAGAATTGTTCATCTTGAGAACAAAGTCTCCATTAACATTTGTTATTGTACCATTTACAACACGATTTTCATTATTGTACTCTATAATATTAGCACCAGGAATAACTGTATTATCGGATTTATCGACAACCCTGCCCCTGATAATAGACTCTTGGGCATTTGCTAAAAAGAAGTTGCAAAGTGCTGTTAAAAATAGTATAGCGGTTCTGATTCTTTTCATTTCGTTCACAAACCTTTGGTTGATTTATCAAATTGATTAGATAATTTATTTAGTATCCACTTCATCAAAAATTAACACTTTGTCAATTTCATGAATAACTCCATTATTGAACATCTTATTAAAAACCTGATTTTCAGTGCCTGTCACGTTAACCCCTGTAATAACATTGGTGTTTTCCGACTCGTTAATAGCTTCGTAGTCAGACCCGTCTTTGCTTTTAATCTTTATAACATCAATTCCTGGTTCAACATATATTTGTGTATAAACTGTTGAGAACTGATTAGATTTCTCATCTACTCTGCAAGTAGTGTAATAACCAGGACTTTTATTTCCATCAGTAAAAATCATTTCGCCCTGTACAAAGTGCATCATAAGGAATTTTCTTAATTCTTCTATGCTTAAAGAATTTGTATCATAGTTATTAAGGGCTTCATCACTTGGTACAAAAACTGTATAAAACTCATTCTCAGAAATGAAACTAAATCTATATTCTCCTTCGAGTACCAATCCAGCCCGTTTCATCAAATTATAAAATTTGGGATATGAATTTTGTATTTTAGAATAAATAGTGCCAGATGAAAAGCTAAACCAATTATTTATTTCGTAAGTTGAGCCATTATCTGCTCCTTCACTAATTTTTACGGGAAAGTTGGGCGCAGTTACTGTTCCCTGAAATCCTTCTGTGGTAACATCTGTTCCGGATACCTCTCCTGTTACGTTATTTATAATTAGATAATTACCAGCCAGGTTGGGTATAAACTCCTTTCGTGCTAATCCTTTAGGCTGATCTACTGCAACATGATTTAATAACAATGTTCTCAAATCATTTTTAGAAAGATTGTATTTCACTGATGCTGAAGGTGAAAGCTGATAAACAGAGAATAAATCATCAATAAGGTTGTAAAATAATGAGGAATCCTTACGAAGATTGGCATCAGATTCAACAAACAACATATAATTTTTATTCTTACGTTTGAGTGCAGGCAGGAGCCCTGATTTTTCGATAGCATACATTGATCGTGAATAACCCGGTTGCAAATATACGGGACCTGTAATACTGGAAAAAGCTCTCGGAATAATTGGTTTATTTAATCCTATAAACGTGCAATTACTACCATATTGCTTTTGCACGATATCAGCCTCATCAACGCGAACAAGATCGTCTTCACCATTAATAAAACCTGTTTGAAGGTCTGAAGGATAAATGGCATTAGCAGACATGTAAGAATTTGCAATAATTCGTTTAATATGTTCCGGAGCGGCCTCAAGAGTTCCCCAACCACCAGGTATGTTGATATAATTATTTATAAGTTGATCGAAAGCGTCATTTGTCGGAGCTACCATGCCGGCTTGATATCGTACGGTCACATTTGGAGGTAATCCGAATGTCCCTGAGGGTGGTTGCGTTTTCTCATTACTTATATTAAATGCAAGTTCGGGATAGGTCAAATCGAACAGGGAATCAACTTCATACCCTAATTTGGCAGCAGGTTGATCTTTTGTCTTTTGTTCATTATATTCAAATTTCGGAAACTGATTGACCAAATTAAGATAATTAGAATAGTTATACAGGGAATCATTATCTAATATCTCGTAGGCATTTTTCAGAGGCTCAACGACCTGATCAATAATATACACAAAACCATTTTCCGCAGGTATTCCATCACTTATTATTTTACCATTGGCAAAAGATATATCATTACCTCCGGTGAAGGGCCTGTTGAAGTAAAATTCATAATCACTTGAAGTTAAATCGTAAATATCAAAATATTCACTATAAAAAACAGGTACATATTTTCTTGAATCTGTAATAACTTCGCGATACCAATTTGTTGTCAAAGTATCAACGATAATCGTACGTTCCTTTTCCATCTCCACCCCATATTTCCGATCATCTTCCTTTAACAAAGTTTCGCGTTTATATCCCTTGGGTTCATCATTATTTACATCAAGAGAATCAATCCAACCATACACATCAAGTTTTCTTAATTGATCCTTTGACCATGAATTTTGTACAAGGTGATATTTCACAAGCCTGGTTAATTCAGGTACCGGAATATCTTCAACCGAATTATACTTGGGATTTTTTGCAAACCATTCTTCGAATGCCTTGTTGGAAGGAGCAAATGCAGTATAACTGCCAGATACATC
>DASQZP010000080.1:0-2995 GCA_035638655.1 Bacteroidales bacterium | reverse complement strand
TAATTTGAGCCTGCACCTTTTGCCTGGATTTCAATGGAAGTTGCAAGGTGAACTGTCCGGCTGAAGGATTCGGGTACACATTCAGTTTAGACAGGGTGGTAACATTCACGCCTGTTGCCGCAGTAACAAAGATAATGACTTTAGCTGTATCATGCTTGGAAAGATCGGCACTGTATGAGATCATATATTCTACAGAATCCTTGCCCTCATAATCAGCCGGGGCATTATAGCTTATTGTCAAATTGCTGGTAAATGGAATATAAGAGCTGCCTTGTTGTGCATTAGTAAGAATCTCCATATTAACAGCTGCAACTATTGAGTCATTGTCAGTTACAACCACACTGCCTGTCTGGCCCTGTTCGACATACAAAGTGTCATTCACTGCCACAGGCGGAGCATTGAGTTCACTCAGAAGGCCAAGATTATCTGTAAAACGCTTCACAAAATTCTGATAATAAATATTGGCAATGGTGGCATCATGTACGATAAGCGTATTTTCATCGTTGCGATCTTCGGCAGCTGCACTCCAGTTGTGCGACCCGGTGAGTACGACAGGATCAGACGCCGGTAAACTCTGGTCTACCACCATATATTTATTATGCAAAATACCACTCATTACATTGTCATACACAAAATGGACGCCCAGTGCAGCTGAGAGATCCTGGTTTACAGTAGCATTATTCTCCCCTTCGGAATTAGTTATTACATTTACAGCAACACCAGCATCTTTACGGCTAACAATGGCATCTGAAATAAAGGTTCGGGTAATCAGCATTGTTTGGACACTGAGATCGGCATCTGCAGTATTTATCTCATTAACGATTTTGTCATTCACACCGTCGGAAGGACTGAAGTAACTTTCCACCCTATCGCCATTGATGATAAATTCATGAGGAGTATTGTCTGCTTTATCGGGACCAAAACTGGCTTTTGCAGGATCAGGTTGCGGACCGTTACTTCCGAACATTTCTTCAAATTCAATGGTATAGGCGCGGGCCAGACTCTGATCCTGAATAATGATTACTTCGTTTGCATCATCATTCACCTGTCCGTCGGTCATGTTGGTCGAGCCAGTCCAGACAACAGGATCATTGGGATCTTCAGAATTGGCATCGATGATCACAAATTTGTTATGCATTATGCCATAATAACTTGACCCAGGACTGTGAATTTTACCGATTGCGGCATCAAGTTCATTCCATCCTTCATCTCCCGTACTTCCGTCTTTTACAACCCGGACCTGCACGCCGCGGTTATAGGCAGCATTCAGGGCAGCAGATACATCGGATATATTGGTATTATTAAATGTATACATGGTGAAATCCACAGAATATTTTGCCCGGTTAATGTAAGCAATCAGAGAATCATCCAGTGTTCCACCTACATTGATGGCATCTGTACCACTTGAAAATGAGTGATCAACCGCATTGTTAAAATAGACCTTCATGTTGCCGGATGAGTTGGAAATTGTTGCAAAAACAACAGGAACCGATTCAATAGTATCTGTACCTGTAACTGAGAATGCATCAACCCAATATAACTGGCCAGGTGTTAATCCCGTGAGCTCAAGGGAATGAGCGGTCCCCGAAGTATTGGCATCAGCATGATTACTCAGATTATCAGGCGAATTACCATAATAAGCTTCGGTTGAACCAGCAATATTGGTTTCCCATGAAACAGAAAAACTATTTTTTGTCATTGCAGACTGGGTTAAAGCAGCTGTAAAACGCAATCCGGGAAGTTGTATATCATCATACGATCTCGGTAATAACTGATAACCCACATTAGGATCACTAAAGGTATATTGAGAAACAACTGCAGTTAGTGTTACTTCACCAACCGGAATTGCGGTACTGTCCATATCAAAATTCTCAATCCTTATTTGTCCTCTAACACTATCAGAAGTAAAACTGTAATTTGTAGATTTAAGGAAAATACCACCTCCCTGATCAAAAACAACATGTGGTATTTTCACCAGCATGCCCTCATAAGCTTCACCAATTTGGGATGCCGCAATTTCGATGGGAGTAACGGTATGCCCGGTTGAAAGTACCTGTACTGAAGAAACTGGCTGGATTTCCAACAGACCGTAATAATTAGTTAAAGTACCTGTAATGGTAACAGAGTCACCCATATTAATCGAACTCACTTTGGAATCATATATCACAATTCCTGCGGTAGCATCCTGAATGTCCCGCTTATTGGGAGCAAATACAGAACCATGGGAGGCAACTCCTGTTACAGTAACTATAGAGCCTACCGGCATCTGACGGGCTTCTAATATGGTTGACTGTGCATGTGACAGTTGAAAAGTAAATAAACATGCACTAATAAATAACATCAAATTTTTCATCATTACTAAATCAATTTATTATCAAATTGTATTAAAAAGTTATTTTAAATGAAAGAGAATAATATCGTGGTGCCCCGAAAAATACAGAGGCAGATTTGGCGTCAAAGTCACTCTTTGGCAACTGAATATAACTATCATTATTGGTTGCGTCTGAAATGTAAACCTCATCAAAAACGTTCAGTACATTTAATCTTATATTAAAACTCATCTTCCTGATAGAAGGTATATTAAAGCGATAACCAGCATGGAAATCAACCAGGGTATAATTCGGCACTTTCCACGAATCCACAGGATGTCCAAGAGAGTCAGTAGCAGCTTCCGGTGAAAATTCAGCATAATGTTTTCCAAAATAAGTAATACGGCCTTCCATATATAAATCTCTGACAGGTTCATATCTCAAACTCCCGCCAACCTGTGTTTGAGCCGCATTGCCAACATGAATACCCCGGGTATCGAAGCTGATAGTATTGGTAGGCTTACCAGTATCTTTATTATACATTTGCAGATTGTCCACTTTTTTGTCCCAGCGCCAGTCACCCAATGAAAGTAATCCCTGTAATTGTAGTTTAGAGGAAAGTTTATAAACGAAATCCAGTTCCACCCCTTTGTGGTTGGCATTCATATTTGAAAGAATTCCATATG
>DASQZP010000079.1:0-7638 GCA_035638655.1 Bacteroidales bacterium | reverse complement strand
ATTGCTAATTGAAAAAGTATACTGTGGATTAAAATTTTTGCACGCTCCCGTTTAGAACGGAACAGGCTTTGTTCTCGAACATTTTGATCCAGACACTCGACTTTATTGACAAACTCTAAATAATCGTACGAATATTTTTCTTTGAAATAATATTTAGTTAAAAAATCTTAATATTTTAAGTTATTAGTACGTTTTATACGGTAGTTTCATATTTTCAAAATACTTTTATGCACTTTTGTACCGCAAATCAATCAGATAATATTCCGGATTTCATTTTACTGCTGTTATGCAAAGCCAGAATGAACGTTTGAAAATTCATACCACGCAAGACGGTTCCCATACATTGTATATACCCTCACTGGACGAGCATTATCATTCAACACATGGTTCTGTCCAGGAATCTCAGCATGTATTTATACGCGCAGGATTTAATGCAATACAACAATCCTCAGTAGATATTCTGGAAGTGGGTTTAGGTACCGGATTAAATGCCCTGCTTACCATGAGTGAGGCAGAAAAGCACAAGAAGAAGGTTTTTTATTATGGAATAGAAAAGTATCCATTGCCTTCTGAAATACTTGAAAAACTGAATTATAAGAAAATACTCAAAAACGGGGATGATTTTAATAAAATACATGCCTGCCCATGGGAGACTGAAGCGGCAATTTATCCCTGGTTTTCTCTTTATAAGACCCGGGCTGATCTCCTGGATGCAGTTTTACCTGATCTCTTTGATTTGATTTATTATGATGCTTTTTCGCCAGGCGTTCAACCCTCACTCTGGGAAGAGCCGGTATTACAAAAAATGGCACATGTTCTGCGACCTGGAGGAGTTTTTATTACCTACTGTGCACGTGGTGCTGTTAGAAGGGCTTTGGTTGAAAGCGGACTTAAAGTGGAACGCTTGCCCGGGCCTCCCGGAAAGCGTGAAATACTTCGGGCGGTCAAATAATCTGAAGTTTTTGCAGTGAACCGGATTCTGCCTTAATTTGTTTTAATATTTTAATTAACTGGCATGCCTGAACACGGGAAAATTTACATTATAAAATAACAGGCTTTTACAGTTTAGATTGTATTTTGAATATAAAAAATATTATTTATGAAAAATGACTGGCAATTTAAAGTAATTAAAGGTGTCTTGTTTATACTTTTTGGATTGTTAGCCCTGTTTTATCCGGGAGCAACTCTGGTGACACTAGTTAAATGGTTTGGCATAATTATATTGATCGGAGGAATATTGTTGCTGATTGGTAGTGGCATTTTCAAGGGCATCAAACAGATACATAATTTTGTACTGGCTGAAGGTATCCTTGATATTCTGATCGGTATAGCCATAATAGCTTATCCTCGCTTTGTTGCTGGTGCCGTTGTGGTTCTCTTTGGCATTTGGGCCCTTGTAAGCGGTATACTGCAGCTTGTTTCACTTAACAGACTGCCTGCTGCATTTTCAGGCAGAGGCATGATCCTGGTCAATGGTATTATTTCTGTATTGCTGGGATTATTGATGCTGTTTAATCCTTTTGGCAGCGGTAAAGCGTTGTTGGTTGTGTTGGGTGTGTATGCGCTTTTTCATGGTTTTTCAACCATATACGCTGCGATAAAAACCAGTCAGAACTCCTGATGTTGTAAATTTAGAGTCTGTCAATAAAGTCAAGTGTCTGAATTAAAAATTTTGAATAACGCTGTTATCGGACATTATGGACAGACACTATTTAAACCGGGTATAACCACATTACAAAACAGTATATTATGTTTTTCATTAACGATTCCAACCGTATAAAATCAATCATTTTCGTTACGGTTCAATTTAGTGCATTGTTTTATATCTTATTGACGGGAAGGATTATGCCCGATTCACCCTGGTTACAGATTCCTGTTCTGGCTGGCATTGTACTGGGAATATGGGCTATAGTGATTATGGGAACAGATAATGTAAACATTCCTCCTGATGTAATGATGGATGCCCATCTGGTTGAGGAAGGACCTTATAAGGTCATCAGACATCCAATGTATACAGCCATATTCATGGTGGTTATCTCTCTTGTTGCGGCTACTTTTACAGTTAGCCGGGCGGCTGCACTTGGCATACTTATTATTGACCTGATATTTAAAATTCGGTATGAAGAAAATCAACTTGCTGCAAAATTTAATGAATATGCCGCTTACAGGAACAGGACGAACCGGGTTATTCCCTTTATCTGGTAGAAAATGAGTTGAAAATCAATATTTAGTAATCAATCTCATTCTTTTTTCGTTAGTGAGTCAGAGTAGGGCGGTGATAAATATCATCAAAATTATATGTTATATAATGAACCATTATCTAAAAAATCCCGTACAAAAAAAGGATCAATGATTTTTTAACCAAATTATATATTTCAAACTAATGAAAAAATTCGCTATCATACTGGTTGTTACTTTTTTTGTTTCAATGGCTCTAAGTTCCTGCAATGATCATTTATGTCCAACCTATGTAAAGGCAGATACTGAACAATCTCAAAATAACGGCTGATTTTTTTGAAAATAGAATAATTTAACTATTTTTACCCGGGTATGTAGTGCAATTATTTAAACTAATATATTGAATATGAAAAAGATAACTGCTTTGTTTGCCATTATTATGCTGGCATTGTTCCTGTTAGGTTCATGTCAGGCAAATAAAAAATGCCCTGCATACTCAAAGGCGAATACTCAGGAAGCCGGGCAAAATGGTTAACAGGGCCTTTCAGGCCATTTTAATTAAATGGGGCTATCCTGTTAAAATTGTGTTTGCCTGCACTCTCTGAACCAACTGGTCATACTGGTTGTTAGTTGAAATATGGCATTCATGAAAGAGATAGTTTCCTTTTTTCTGCTATTTTATTGTTTCATCAGTATTTCCGCCCAGGGTGAATTAGATGAACAGGATCGGATTTTTTATCGTAATGAGAAATCTGGTTCTGTGATGCTTAATTCTAATGGTTTTGGAGCAAATTTCCGATATGGGAAACGTATTGATGCAAGGAACAAGATATTATACGATATTGATCTTGTATCCATCAAACATCCAAAAGAGATAAAAGTATCAAATCCCTACTATAATAACCGTAGCTTCGTCTATGGAAAACTTAACAATTTTTTTACTCTTCGTCCGGGTATTGGACGGCAGCACGAAATGTACAGGAAAGTGGATAAAGGGGGAATTGCCATCCGTTATTTTTATAATGGTGGTGTATCCATTGGATTATATAAGCCCATTTATTATGAGGTATTTCACGTTACGGGTCCGGATGCCAGGCAATATTATATAGAAGTTGAAAAATTCTCAGCCGCAATTCACCAGGGTGACATTTACGGGCGTTCCGGTTTTTTTAAGGGATTCAATGAAATTAAATTTGCTCCCGGAGTATTTGTCAAAGCAGGTTTGAATTTTGAATACAGCACGGTTGATGAGATAATCCATGCGCTTGAAGTAGGCGTAGTGGGTGATGCTTTTATTCGAAGTATTCCGCTAATGGCAAATCAGAAAAACTCTCCTTTCTTTTTCTCTCTTTTTGTGAGTTACCGTTTTGGGAAAATTCTTAACCCTATTGATCCCAACAGTCAGAAAGGTATTGATAATATTTTTCTTAAATAAAGCTATGCGGGTTTTAAATAAACTACAACTTTCAAAATTCACAGTGTAACATTTTACTAATTGAGTGAAGATTTTTCTTTCTCCGGAAACAAGATTTTTCATTCTCATTTAATTATTTCGATGAATGATCTGAAAAGTTTCATAAAATAAGCCGTTTAGAAGTTATGAATTTGCCTTTTTATTCGATGTTTAACATATTTAAATATGTTTTAAACATCAGATTAATAACATGATGTGAAGTTAGTTAACCCCTTGAAATACTGTCGGGATAATTTGAAAGTATGGTTATTATTGACTAATTTTGCAGTTCTTTCAACCATTAATGATAACAATTAAAAATAGATGTAATTATGGGAAAAATTAAAATCGGAATCAATGGTTTTGGCCGTATTGGTCGTTTAGTCTTCAGAGCTGCACTTACAAAAGACAATATTGAAGTTGTAGGTATCAACGACCTGATTGACGTTGACTATATGGCATATATGTTAAAGTATGACTCTGTTCATGGACAGTTCAAAGGTGATATTGATATTAAAGATGGTCATCTTGTAGTGAATGGAACATCAATCAGGGTAACTTCTGAGCCAAATCCTGCTGATCTTAAATGGGGAGAGGTTGGTGCTGAATATGTTATTGAATCAACCGGTTTATTCCTGACCCGCGAAAAAGCACAAGGCCATATTAAAGCCGGCGCTAAGAGGGTTGTAATGTCTGCTCCTTCAAAGGATGATACTCCAATGTTTGTTATGGGAGTAAATAATAAATCCTATACTAAAGATATGGATATGGTTTCAAATGCTTCATGTACAACTAACTGTCTTGCACCTGTTGCAAAGGTACTGAATGACAAGTTTGGTATTGTTGAGGGTTTGATGACTACCGTACACGCAACTACAGCTACCCAGAAAACTGTTGATGGTCCTTCGAAAAAGGACTGGAGAGGTGGTCGTGCTGCTTCTGCTAATATTATTCCTTCTTCTACCGGTGCTGCAAAAGCTGTTGGAAAAGTTATTCCTGAACTGAATGGAAAACTTACCGGAATGTCTTTCCGTATTCCTACTATTGATGTATCTGTTGTTGATCTTACCTGCCGCCTGGAAAAAGCGGCTTCTTATGAAGATATCAAGAAAGCTATGAAAGAAGCTGCTGATGGTGAGTTAAAAGGTATTCTCGGATATACCGAAGATGCTGTTGTATCTTCTGATTTCACCGGTGATGCACGTACTTCCATCTTTGATGCAGATGCAGGTATCTCTCTGAATGATAATTTTGTGAAGATCATCTCATGGTATGACAACGAATGGGGTTATTCCAATAAGGTGGTTGAGCTTGTTGAATATATGGATACCGTAAAATAATTCATACTCAACTTAATAAAAACAAAGCCCGGCTGACTTCAGCCGGGCTTTGTTTTTATTTATATTTTATTTCCTTAATAATAATCAATCAAATTAAATGGCATTTTCAGTGTATTCTTATAATGCTCTCCAAGCTCCATTACTGATTCATCATCTTCTTCATAATACCAGTTAACAATACATTCATTGCCTGATTCATGATAGTTTTTGATGCGTCTGAAAAATTCAAGAAGTAATTTGGAGGAACCACTGTTAATATATTCTAATTGTACATTTATTTTTGTGGTCTCTTTCGGTGATTTGAAGTATTCGTCAATCCATTCGAGAAGATTATTGAAAAATTCGCCGGGATTTTCAGGTATGGATCTTCCCTCAATTTCCAGAATTCCTGTTTCAGGATTGAACTCAATATATGGTGTATTGCTGGTTCTTTCTATTATCAGTGTATTCATTTTCTCCTTCTTCAATGGGGTTATGTTTTATCAATACAAAAATATAAACTCGTGACTTCAATTACAAATCACGCATTACTCATATCTGAGTGCAACAATCGGATCAAGCCTGGCAGCTTTTACTGCAGGAAAATAGCCTGATACCAATGCTACCAGGAAACAAGCCAGAATTCCTAACAAAGTCCATCCCCAGGGAATTACAAAGGGTGCATGTGTGATTAGGGAAATCAGATTACCAATGAGAATCCCGAGAATAATTCCCGTAACACCTCCAATCTGCCCGATAATGATTGCTTCATATAAAAATTGTTGTTTGATTGTTGATGATTTTGCGCCAATCGCTTTTCTGATCCCTATTTCCATAGTCCGTTCTGTGACAGAGACAAGCATAATGTTCATCAATCCTACTGCAGCACCAAATAAGGTAATCAGCCCTATTATTGTGGCTGCCATGGTAACCTTTTTGGTATTCTTAATAAGCATATTGGCCAGGTTATCACTCTTGGTAATCTCAAAGTCAGTTTTGTCTTTTATGTTCAGATTCCTGATAATCCGGAACAATCCTTCGGCTTCGCCTACAGCAGCATCCAGTAATTGCGCGTCTTTAACCATGCCACTGATTTTGTAGGTCATTTGTGGCCTTGAAAAATATTGTCTGGCATTGGTATAGGGTAACATAACCGCCTTGTCACCAGTACCCCCAAAACTGGTTCCCTTTTCTGCCAATACACCTATTACCTTATATTTTCCGCTTCCCACTGTGATTATTTTACCCAGCGGACTTATACCACCCTTGAAAAGATCATCGGCAACATCTTTTCCAATTACAACTACGCTGCGGTTGGTTTCAATTTCGCTCCGGGAATAATTGCGACCTTTTGCAATTTCATAACCAGCTGTAATTAAGTAATTCTCATCAGTACCAAGTACAGTGATATTGGGGTTTGTTTTTTCTCCGTCATATTTGATCGTAGCAATTCCTGTTGCATTGGTGGATATGGAAACTGTTGAAGGAAATTCAAATCTTTCCTTGAATTCGCGTGCCTGACGAAATGAAATGAATGGCTCATTTTTGTTTCTTTCACGGCTGTTACTGCTATGAACCCTAATATTTCGCTGCTGAATAGTAAATGTGTTGGCCCCCATGCTGGTAAACTGATTGGTAATGGAAGCCTGTATAGAATCAATTGCTGTAAGAATACCAATAAGTGCCATGATCCCGATAGCAATAATAAAAACTGTAAGGATAGTACGCAGCAGATTTGTTCTGATTGCCTGAAGGGAAATTTTGATGTTTTCGCGTAAAACAGCAAACGAAGCTTTCATGCTTTTGGTTTAGGGTTGAAATAATTTCAAAGGTAAGAAATAATCAGATAGTGTGCGAGGAAAACTGTTCACTTACAATTAATATTTGTAAATCCATATTTTAATTTCTATTTGCCGGAGCTAAAAGTGATCGAATACTGAATGCCCGTTTATGCAGATATTTAGATAAGATTAAGTATAATTTAGTAAATTGCGTTTTTTTAATATTAATCTAAAAATGCTTGTAAAATTATGGCTTTTGATTTAGACATGATCCGGTCGGTATACGCTGGCTTTCCCGAAAAAATAGCAAAAGCGGGAAAGATAGTGAACCGGCCATTAACTTTGACCGAAAAAATATTATACAGTCATCTTTCCGGCGATATGCCTGCATCATCTTATCGTCGTGGAAAAGATTATGTAAATTTTAATCCTGACCGGGTGGCGATGCAGGATGCAACAGCCCAGATGGCTTTGCTTCAGTTTATGCAGGCGGGCCGAAAGAAAGTTGCTGTTCCGTCTACTGTTCATTGCGATCACCTGATTCAGGCGAAATCAGGAGCAGGTGTTGATCTGGAAGAAGCTCGAAACAGCAGCCGGGAAGTATATGATTTTCTGGCCTCAGTATCCAATAAATATGGTATTGGCTTTTGGAAACCGGGTGCAGGTATTATTCATCAGGTAGTGCTGGAAAATTATGCTTTCCCGGGTGGAATGATGATTGGTACCGACTCACATACTGTGAATGCAGGAGGACTTGGAATGGTAGCCATAGGAGTCGGCGGCGCTGATGCCGTTGATGTGATGGCCGGCATGCCCTGGGAACTTAAGTTTCCCAAACTTATTGGCGTGAAACTAACCGGTAAAATGAGCGGTTGGACTTCTGCCAAGGATGTAATCCTGAAAGTGG
>DASQZP010000078.1:0-5445 GCA_035638655.1 Bacteroidales bacterium | reverse complement strand
TAGCCGACAGCCGACAGCCGATAGCCGATAGCTGATATCTTTCCCCCATAGTGTATTCAAACTTGTCAATGTGCGACTGGCTTCCCCTTCCAGGGGACCGAGGGGTAGAGCGGGATGGTTCACAGCACGTTAACAATACTTGTCATTGGTAGGAGAGAAACGACTGAGAAATCTCCTCTTTTTGTTAACTAAACAACATTGAATCGGTAATCGCTGATAGCCGACAGCCGACAGCCGATAGCCGATAGCTGATATCTTTCCCCCATAGTGTATTCAAACTTGTCAATGTGCGACTGGCTTCCCCTTCCAGGGGACCGAGGGGTAGAGCGGGATGGTTCACAGCATGTTAACAATACTTGTCATTGGTAAGAAGAGAAACGACTGAGAAATCTCCTCTTTTTGTTAACTAAACAACATTGAATCGGTAATCGCTGATAGCTGATAGCCGACAGCCGACAGTCGATAGCTGATATCTTTCCCGCATTTTTCTTTATGCTGTTATAGGTTCTATTTGTATCTTTCCGCCAATTGCTCTTAATACTTTCATGATAGTCTCAAACTGAGGTTTAGATCCATCCGATAAAGCTTTGTATAAACTAGGTCTACTTAATCCGGTTTCTTGAGCAATTTTTGTCATGCCGATTGATTTTGCAATATGTCCGATTGCTATAATTACATCGGAATCATTTCCTTTTGCTAAAACAGCATTTAGATATTCTGTAATCATCTCGTTACTATCTAAATAGTCAGCTATATCAAATTTTGAAGTTTCCATTTCTCTACTTTTTAATTCGTTTTAATATCTCCTTTGCCATTTCAATGTCTCTCTTCTGAGTTGATTTATCGCCACCGATAAGCAGGATAATGATTTTTCCGTATGATTCTTTAAAGTATACCCTGTATCCTTTAGCGTAGTCAATTTTTAATTCCCGAATTCCATTGCCAACAGGTTCGCAGTCTCCAAAGTGTTCATCGTTCTCAATCTTTTGAATGCGAAACAATATTTTGGCCTTAGCTCTCAAATCCTTAAGTTTTCTTAGCCATTTGTCAAATTGCTCAGTTTTCTCAATTAGATACATTCATATTTTGTATTCATTTGGATACAAATTTACGTATTCTTTTTTATTCGTGAAAAATTTTGTTCAAAATTCATCAGGCAAAATTTAAAGCTTCTTAAAAGCTCACTTATACCAAACGCTCAATACCATGGCTCTTTACCACAGCACCTTTGGGTGGTTTACTCCCTTTGGTCGTGAGATCACTTCGTTAGTTGAAGCCCCCTCCTGTAAGGTGACTTCGGTGGGCCACACCGTTCTGACATTTATAGTCAGATATCGATTCCACCATCTTTATTACAGTCCGTTGAAGGTTTTGCCTCTTGTAAAGCTAATGTATTTATTAGCATTAGTGGATTTGGCAGTCGATTCAGATTTCCATTTACTGTCGCCAGGGCTCTTGAAGCCAAAACAAGTCGCTTTAAAATAACTGGATTATTTTCAATCTCCTCATTCGGAGGTAATAATGGTAATTCGTTATAAGGTTTTTGTCTATCAAAATTTTTCATTCCTCAATGTTCAGATTTTTCAAATTAATGAACGTAATGCAAATATCTGTTCAATTATTTCTAAATTATGAACAATTAAAGTTTTCTATCTATAAAATGAACACTTACTGAATATTTGTTCATTTTTAATGATATTATGAACATTTGCACGGTTTCTCCCAATAAAGCCTAATCGATTTAACCTGGAAGGACTATTTCTACTTTGTTCGCCCATTGAATAGCGCCATGCTCAAGCCGTTTATAAAACAGGGCAAAACCATCCCCGTCCCAGAATAGTAGCTTAATGTGCGTGCCGGCGCGGTTTATAAAAATGAATACGGATCCGCCAACCGGATTCTGTTTTAAAATATTGCGTACAATACCGGCAAGTCCGTCAAAGCCATTTCGCATATCAACAGGCGTGCAACACAGGAAGTATTGTAAGTTTGCGTTTAAACCCAGCATCGCTTATTAGATTTTTAAGCACATGCCATTGGGAAAGGTCAATGTGATTTGCGGGTTGCTTTGAGGCTCCGGCGCTCTTGAATGATGATCAGCGGTATCAAAGGAAGAAAGATCGATAAATTTTAGTGAGTTTTTCCCTGCTTCTTTTGCATTTAATTTTCTGATCCAATATTGTAGCTTGGAAGTGGTAATTCCGGTGTGCTTGGCATAATTTACTACTGTCATCCCGCTCTCACGCTGGCGGGCTACATGCTCAAACATTTCCTGGGAAAGAGCTTTTCTGTGTGCCATGATCTTTTTTACCGGTAAAAATAGCCGCCAGAATCATGGGACAAAAGATGGGTTTGCTGGGGCGGATACGTTTATCAACATTTTATAAGCCTAAAAAATGCTTTTTCAGCAAACCCTAATTAAGTTAACAAATTACGTAAATGTTGTATAACACATATATTACTTTGGTTCGTATCATTTTTATTTATGACATTTATAATGTTAATGGCTTATTAGTAGATTTTATTTTTATTGTGAAATGTATCAGTGTCTAATTATATTTTAGTCAATTTGCTATAGCCATTTTATAATCAGACTCACTACCGGTTAAGAATCCCATAATGATAATTGGTTTTCATCGGACAGATTATTGAAAAAGTTTCTATTGTTAAAAAGTTCTTTGATAGGGGTCTTTTCAAACAGAGTAAGACCCAATGTTTGAGCGAATGTGTACAATTGCAATCAGTAAATATGTGCAGGTTGCTATCAATATCAGGCAGGAAGCGGAGTTTTGACTGGTACCATAGAATGCCTTAATATGCAAATGCTGTTTGATCCATTTGAAAAAGAGTTCGATTTTCTAACGTTCCCGGTAAAGCTCTGCTATAGACAGAGCGGGGAGTTCAAAATCATTGGTCATAAAGGGGTAAACAGTAGTCAACATCTGCAGAGGAAATCACTTCACATTTTAGATTATCCTTTGCTCTCATAAAAAAGAATGCATGAGCCTGATGAAAAAGGGAATACAGCCGATGAAAATCAATGTATCCCTTATCCATGATGTAATAAGAACCCGGCTCAATAGGGATCACATCCAGTAAGTTAACGTCATGAACGGAACCTTCGGTTATGTCAATGAAAACAGGAATGGATCCTCGGAGATACAGTAAGTTATGCATCTTTACTGCACCATTTTGATGGTGGAATTTTGCCCAAGGATACAGACTAAGACACAAGTCAATGTTGGTGCTGTCAAATGCGTAGACCATATTATCAAGATCAACCCTAAAGTCGTTATCCTCGATGTAAAGCGGTCTTGTGTGTTTAATCAGGATTTGAGCAAAGTCTGCATCAATGCGCCAGTTCCTTTTCTCATTAGCATCAGCAAGAGTAGATCTGGAAACAGGTTTGCAGAAACCAGAGTGATACAACTTACCAGAAAAAGCCGTAAGACAGTTCTCAATATCACGAAGGCATTCTCTACCGGTGAATTGGGCAAACCTCATAACCAGGAAATGCTCCCGACAAGTAAGTTTTCTTACTCGATAGTCGCCCTGGTAATGATCGACACACTTCTGGAACTCATATCCTGGCATAAATGTCATCAACTGTGCAAATACTGTTTTTCCTGTATACATTTTCGCTCAAATAATGAAATGAGCGAAATTATGATTTCAAGTCTTAATATTTTTATTATATCCAATCTTAACAAGACCAGAGAGTTGTGGTTAAAATACCATTCTCATATATTTTTGTATTAATAATAGACAATTTTTTAATATAATTAAAATGAAATTATTTATAGTTTTATCAATAATCTTAACAAATATTGTCTCAGTATTTGGTCAAACACCCGCGAATGATCCTCATTGGCATTTAGATTTTGTAGATAATTTTAATATCTTAAATACAGGCAATTGGTTAGTTAAAAACAATTTTGATCATTTTGCAAGTACAAAGCCGATGGATTCATATGAAAGGGATGTAGTCTTTCTAAACAAGCCTTCCAATGTTCGTGTTGAAAATGGGATATTAATACTTCAACTAAATAAAGAAGATTACACATGTCCTCCAGATTCCCTTACAGAAGAAGATTGTTCAAGCCAAGCACAGACTGGTGAATCATATAAATATACCGCTGGCTATCTGGAAACAAAGTATCAAGATTTTGATTATGGATATATTGAAGCAAGAATTAAACTACCTGACGAACCGGGACTTATAACTGCTTTTTGGACATTTACTAAAGCAGGATTGGCTTATAATGAGATAGATATTTTTGAAATGGTACCTGGTTCCAATATAGGGGGTATTTATAATAATAAATATACAATGACCTCTAATATTATAACAGCTGATTATGATGATAGGGATCGTCAAGTAAATTCAATATCAGACTATACAGAATGGCATACATATGGTGTAGAATGGTCTCCTACTAGGATTTTAATTTATGTCGATGATGAACTAGTAAGATTTATAAATAGGCAACGAATAGTAAATCCTGAACGTATAATTTTTGATATAGCAATAAGTGGTTGGCTCGATCCTTCTCAAAGTAATTATCCTTCTAAAATGTATGTCGATTGGCTTAGACATTATTCATTAAGACAAGATTGTATTGATATAAATTCCTGCAATTTTGACTTTAATTCTTATTCTAGTCAAGTAAAAAACAAAATTCACATAGGCGGAGAAGGATGTCAGAACACCATTAATGGGGATATTGTATTAAGAGCTTCGAGTGAAATTCAATTAGAGGGAGAATTTACTGTATCAACTGGGTCAACATTAGTATTAGATGTGAATTCATGCTACTAATAAATTATTAATGAAAATGCAAAAAAATCTGTTTTTAATAATATTTATGGCCTTAATTATGATTTCATGTTCTAAAGAGAAAATCACTATAGGTACATATATAGGTCATTTTCAAGGTTCATATACAAGAGATTCATTACTGTACAATAGTGATAGAGTATATAATCTAAATATAATAAATTCGTCGAATGATGAGATAGTTATCAAATATAATTATAGTAATTCTACTCTTTCAAGAGATAAAAATCGAGTATCAGGAATACTTGATATAAGTGAAGTCGGTGGCTCTGACATAGGTTATTATTGGGGACCCGCCGCAATTAGTGGAAATGTTATGGATGAAGGTGATAGAAATATTATTTCTGGTGATTTCAGTCAAACATATAAAATAATATCGTCAGTGGATTCTGTCCAATTCGAAACTGTGATAAAAGGCACATTTACAATCAAATAAAATTACTAATTATAATTTATTAATTATGAAATAATTAATTCTACTTGTTAATATTTTGTTTTTTGTCGTTATAAATAATCATGCTCAGTTTAAAATAATTTCAAACGGAGAAGTTCGATTATGGACAAATAACATGGGGCCATATGACAATTCTATGATAACATATACAAAT
>DASQZP010000077.1:0-12516 GCA_035638655.1 Bacteroidales bacterium | reverse complement strand
CCCTCCTCCCAGTATAGGAAGCAAATACAAATCAGAATTCATCGAAGGCATGGCCCGTTCAAATGATCAGTTCATCATGATCCTGAATATGGACATGATTTTCTCAACGGATGAACTTGCGATGCTTAGAGATACTACTTCTGAGCAGGAAGAACAACTGGCTGAAGAGAGCGAAGAAGCTGAAAAATAATTTATACTGGCTTCTAAAAGGACAATATCAATGATCCGGAAAATCTTAATCCGGATCATAATTGCTTTCGTTTTCTGGCAGAAAAATAATAAAATAGCTGGCTTGCTAAAGCAGTAAGTAGCATTGTCCTGAGTTATCACTCAATTTTTTTTCCGAAACCGGATTGATCCTATTAAATCAGGAAAAAGCAGTATTGCAATATTATGGTGAATTCTAATTGAATGTTGAATGACAACGACAAGCACTGCCTTAAATGACATCTTTAAGGCAACTCTTTCAGAAAATGAATTTAAGCGCCTGAGTACATATATTTTTACCGAATATGGTATAAAAATGCCACCGGTAAAAAAAATCATGTTGCAAAGTCGTTTGCAAAAGCGATTGCGTGAGCTCCAAATGAATAATTTCAAGGATTATGTAGAATTTGTATTCAGTGAAGAGGGGCAGGCAAATGAGGTAATACACATGATTGATGTTGTAAGTACCAATAAAACAGATTTTTTCAGAGAGCCAATACATTTTGATTTCCTTAAATCAGTCATTTTGCCTGAGATTGATGCAACACAGACTGCTGTTAGACCTGTAAAGATATGGAGCGCAGGATGTTCCAGTGGAGAGGAACCATATACTATTGCAATGACTATGGCTGAATTTCAGGAAAAATATCCGGAAATCGATTATCAGATCTTAGCTACCGACATATCTTCCCGTATTCTGAAGACGGCATTGGAAGCCATTTATAAAGAGTCGCGGGCAGAACTGATTCCTATGTCCCTCAAAAAGAAATACCTGTTAAAAAGTAAGGACAGAGTAAACCCTTCAGTAAGAATTGTTCCGGAACTGAGAAAAAAGGTTACTTTTCAGCGCCTCAATTTTATGGAACATTCCTACAACGTCAGTGAAACATTTGATGTAATATTCTGCAGGAACGTACTCATTTATTTTGACAGGGAGACTCAGGAAAAAGTAATTAACCGGTTATGTACCAAATTGAAACCAGGAGGGTACTTCTTTCTGGGACACTCTGAATCTATCACAAATATTAATGTACCGCTTCGCCAGATAAGACCCACAATTTTTCAAAGAATATGATATATGATCTTTTCACAGATCCTGTAAAAAAACTCAACTCATTTTAAAAAACTGATGAAGACCGGATATACATTATTAAAGCAGGGAAAGTAATGAAAAAAATAAGTGATCAGTATCTCATTGAAGAACTGGAGAGACGTTTTTCAGATAACAACAATACTATTTTGGCATTAAAGCATCTTACTGAAGAACTCAAAACAGTTAATAAAAAACTGGAAGAATCAGAGGCAATGAAAAGCCACTTTATCTCTCACATTACAAATGAGATTATCAATCCGTTTACTTCCATCCTGGGTTTATCAAAAAGTATTCTTTCTGTTGAAAAAGAAAACTGGAAGAAGGTAATCTCAATGGTAGCTTTAATACATTCTGAAGCATTTAACCTGGATTTTCAGTTAAGAAATATTTTTATAACCGCAAAAATTGAGGCCGGAGAAATATACCCCGAAATCTCTAATGTTCAGGTTGAAAGTCTTTTAAAAAGTATGGCTGATGCTTTCAGGTTAGAGGCCAATAAGAAAAATCTGGTAATCAATCTACATGTTGAAACCCATAATCAAACTGACGGGATGTTCCGGATTAAGACAGATCCGGAGAAGATTAAACTCATCCTGGGTAACTTGCTGAGTAATGCAATAAAATTTAGCATTGAGGGTGGACAAATAGATATTTCTGCATGGAAAAAGGACAACCTCTGTTATTTTAAAGTACAGGATTTTGGCACAGGTATTTCGAAAGAAAATCAAAAAATAATATTTGACCGATTCAAACAACTGGATTCCGGAATTAATTCTATGAACAGGGGGCACGGTTTAGGCCTTTCTGTAAATAAAGCATTAATTGATATGTTTGAAGGCACAATAGAAATTACCAGTAAACCGGGTGAAGGAGCCAGTTTTCTGGTAAGTATTCCCGAACCGGATGCTGGAGCAATAGGATTTTCCAATGAAGGGAATGATTTCCTTTTTGAGGACAATGAGGTTTTTTAGCCAGCATGAGCAATGGATAATCTGCAGACACATTTTTTATATCCTTCAGCTCTTTACGCAAGCAAAGAGCCTATGCTGGTGCACACAATACTTGGTTCATGCGTGGCCGTGTGCCTGTTCGACCCGTTACTTAAATGGGGCGGCATCAATCATTTTATGCTGCCGCTCTGGAATGGTCAGGGACTCGCTTCGCCAAAATATGGCAACATTGCAATAGAAAAACTTATTGAGAAACTTTCATTCATGGGAAGTAACCGTAAAAACCTAAAAGCTAAAATATTTGGTGGCGGTGAAGTTATTGAATCCGGTATCAGTCAGTTTAAAATCGGAGAACGTAATGTTCGTCTTGCCTATGACATGATGGAAGAATATAAAATTCCTGTAATAAGTGCCAGTGTAGGCGGTCAATCCGGACGAAAAATACAGTTTTTCACTGCCACAGGGGAAGTAAGACAAAAATTAATTCCTAAAACAGAACCTGTATTGCGAATTTAATAACTGATTAAAGCCATTTTAATAAAAAATTAACCTATCAGCTAAAAAGTTAATTTACTTCAGCTGATCAACAGTATAACTAAGCTCTATGAAGAAAATAAGGGTACTGATTGTTGACGATTCTGCAGTGGTAAGACAAACTCTTTCCTCTATTTTACAATCGGATCCCCATATAGAAGTAATGGGAACAGCTTCTGATCCGTTTTATGCAGCAAAAAAGATACAAAATGAAATACCTGATGTAATTACCCTTGATGTTGAAATGCCCAGGATGGACGGTTTGACATTTTTAAAAAAAATCATGTCTCAGCATCCTATCCCTGTAGTAGTTATTTCAAGTCTTACCGACAGAGGCACAGAAACAGGTATGAAGGCGTTGGAATATGGAGCTGTTGAAATCATTACAAAACCACAAATGAACACCCGGCAGTTTATTGAAGAATCCAAGATAAGATTATGTGATGCTGTTAAGGCAGCAGCACTTGCACGGGTAAGGCGCCGGATAAACCCGCCTGAAATCAATGTACAACCACGATATACAGCGGATGCTGTTATTCCCAATACTCCCGTAAGAAGCATGATCAAAACAACTGAAATGGTGGTGGCAGTCGGAGCTTCAACGGGAGGAACTGATGCCCTGGAAGTATTTTTGAAGGCCATGCCGCTTGATTCGCCGGGAATTGTAATTGTACAGCACATGCCGGAAAACTTTACCCGTTCGTTTGCAGATCGGTTAAATAATATCTGTAAAATAACTGTAAAAGAAGCTGCAAACGGCGACTCAGTCTTAAGAGGCCAGGCACTGATCGCACCGGGTAATCACCATATGTTACTTAAAAGAAGCGGAGCGCGTTATTATGTTGAAATTAAGGATGGACCTTTGGTAAACCGCCACCGTCCTTCGGTTGATGTATTATTCAGATCTTCTGCAAGATATGCCGGCAAAAACGCCATAGGTATTATTATGACCGGAATGGGAAATGACGGAGCCCAGGGACTTTTAGAAATGAAACAGGCAGGCGCAGCCACCATAGCCCAGGATGAATCCTCCTGTGTAGTATTCGGAATGCCCCATGAGGCAATTAAACTGGGTGCTGCTGATAAAGTCATTTCACTGGAGTCTATCGCACCTGCAATGCTTAAATTACACAGGTAGCACAGCAGCAATTTTTCACGAATAAAAAAAATATAATAACAACAGCATTGTTTGCAAAAGCAAATCCAAAACAAAAAATATCAGTCGGATTTTCAGACAAATTTTAAAAGTGTTATATAAAAGACATTCCCAATTGAAACAAGTACACGGAAAGGACGTAAATAAAGTATTCCGGAAATAACCGGCATTATCCTGATTGTGTTTCAGGTAAATCAGACTGTTAAATACCTGAATAATAAAGGGAGTATTATGAATTAAATAGTGTCTGTCCATAATGTCCGATACCAGCATTATTTCGAACATTTTGATCCAGACTCTTGACTTTATTGACAGACTCTAAATATATATGAAAAACGAATATATGGGATTTCATTATAAAATTCATGGGAACATTTTCTGATTTCATTTTTTCTTCTTTATTTTAGCATCCATTCAAAAAATCACTATGAATAAAACTAATACTTCTAAGAAAAAATCCTTGATATATGCCATTGCAGCATTTCTTACCGGCCTTATTATTGTTTTCCTTTCACTTTATATTGACCTCATTTACAAGGGAATTTCATTGAACTTCTCAGGAATCACCAAATTATATTCAACCGATCCTGTGCTGTGGATTATTGCTCTCCTTCCTTTCATTCTGGCTGTTCCGGTTTACTTTTTCAGTAAAAATATCCTGACATCTCTTGAAGAGAGCCGGATACAAATTGAAAACTCGGGTAATCAGGCTCACAAAGTGCAAAATTTTGTAAACAAACTGATCAGTAATGAACTCGATACTGAGTACGAGATATCTGATAATGAAGACAAAGTCGGAAAATCACTGAATGAATTAAAAAATAATATTAAAAAAGATCAGGAAGAGGTTGAACGTCGCCGAAAAGAAGATGATCAGCGTAACTGGATAGCAGAAGGGCTCGCCAGGTTTGGAGAAATTCTCCGGAAGGATAATGACAATATGGAAGAACTGTCCTATAATGTGATCAGTAATCTGGTAAAATATGTCAATGGTAATCAGGGAGGTTTCTTTATAATCAATGATAATAAATCTTCTGATAAACATTTTGAGATGACTGCCTCATATGCCTATGAAAGAAGAAAATTTCCTGACAGAAGAATTAATTGGGGAGAAGGTATAATCGGCACGTGTGCGCTGGAAAGAGAAACCATCTATATGACAGAAATCCCGGACAGCTATGTAAATATTACATCCGGTCTTGGAGAAGCAAATCCACGAAGTCTGCTGATTGTACCCTTGATTATCAATGAAGAAGTACACGGAGTGGTTGAGATCGCTTCTTTTAATAAGTTTGCAAAACATGAAATTGAATTTATTGAAAAGATAGCTGAAAGTATTGCGTCCACCATCTCTTCAGTCAAAATCAATGTAAAAACCAACAGATTACTGAAAGAATCTCAGGAACAAGCAGAGGCACTCGCATCGCAGGAAGAAGAGATGCGGCAAAACATGGAAGAGCTGCAGGCAACCCAGGAAGAAGCAGCCAGGCAGGCAGAGAAATTTGTGAGTTTTACAAATTCTGTAAACCATACCCTGATCAGGGCGGAATACAAAACCGATGGCACTTTAATTTATGCCAATACCAAATTTTTGAACAAACTGGGTTATTCCGGTAATTCAGAAGTAGAGGGCAAGCACATTTCAATGTTTGTCAATGAAAAGGACCGTTTGTGGTTTGATCCTATCTGGGATAAACTTTCCCGTGGTGGTAAACATTTCGAGGGAGACATGAAACATGTTACCAAACAGGGACAGGACCTTTGGACCATGGCAACCTATACCTGCGTAAGAAAAGAAGATGACAGCGTGGAAAAAATCCTTTTCCTGGCAATTGATACAACAGAACAAAAGAAGCAGAGCCTCGACTTCGAAGGACAGGTTGAAGCGCTAAACCGGGCGAATATAAAAGGCGAATTTACACCTGAGGGAGAAATGATAGAAAATAACCAGCTCTTCAGAGATATTTTCGATTATTCCAGGGAACAAATTGTAAATACAACTATCTGGCAATATTTCCCAAAAGAAGACCATGAAAACCTTAAATCAATCTGGAATGAGGTATCAAATGGAAAGTCTTTCCAGGGGCAACTCCGCATGCTTGACCGTATAAGAGAAGAAAAATGGTTCAGGATCACACTTTCAGCTGTGAATGATATGTATGGAGAAGTTGCCAAGATTATTCTGCTTGCCCAGGATGTAACCAAAGAGAAGCAGATGGAGATTGAAACGGAAAAACAAACCAAACAACTCAGAATTCAGGAAGAAAAACTACGTAAATCAGGTGAAGAACTGGCCAGAAAGCTTGATGAGGCTAAACAGGAAATGAAAAATCAGTTTAAGGAAATTGAAACTGTCAAGATCAGAAATGAAAGAACGCTGGAAGGTGCACTGGATGCTATTGTAACTATAAACCAGGGCGGCGTGATTGAGTTCTTTAATAAGGCTGCTGAGGATCTATGGGGAATGAAAAGAAGTGAGGTGATCGATCAGCATGTCAGAAAATTATTTTCATCAGAAACAATCATGAATGATGACTTCGTCGCCAGATACATCAAACCTGATGAAGAAAAAATTGTAGGTGTACGTACAGAAGTAAAAATACAAAACAATACGGGAGAAGAAGTTGCCGTTCTCTTCCTGCTTTCTGAAGCTAAGGTCGGGAATGAGCAAACCTATACTGCTTTCATTCAGCAAATAGAAGTTGAATTATTTTAAGATTTTTACACATTTTTTACTTCTTACTAAACTGTTTTTTATTAAATAGCGGGTAATTAATTGTATATAAAATTATTATCTTTGTTAAAACATTTTTCTCAGAAAAATAGCATATGGATAAGCCCACTTTTGATGAATTAGAAAAAGAGAACAGGGAGCTTAGAAAAAAAATTGCAGCAATGCAGGGAAAAAGGCCCGAAGAAGATTATCTGGTCTCTACTCCTATTGAACTTATCCCCATTAATTATCAAATTCTTGACACTGATGGCAAATTGCTTTTCGTGAATGATTTCTGGCTGGAAACGCTTGGATATTCCGAAAAAGAAATTGAAGGGGTATCTTTTTCTGATTTTATAATTCCAAACGATCGGGAAAAATTTAGCAACGCTTTTAATATATTAAAAAATGATTTTGCCAGTTTTAAAAAAACAGAGCTCACACTTACCGGTAAAGACGGATCATACATTCATATTCTTTTAAACGGAAAAAGATCAAATAAAACAGGTCATTTCCATTTTGCATTTAAGGATATAACAGAGATTGTGCAGGTTAAAGATATTCTTGAGGAAAAACAGGAACAACTTAATATTGCCCAGCATGTTGGTCAAATCGGAAGCTGGCAGCTTGATCCTGAAAAGGGTATTGTCACAGCGAGTGAAGAAGCATTTTCCATTTATGGGTTACCATATAACGAAAAGGGTATTTCACTGGATGAAATACAGAAATACGTTGTACCTGATGATCGGAAAACGGTAGATCAGGCAATAAAAGATCTGTTGGAAAAAAATAGTATTTATAATCAGGTCTTTTCAATAGTAAGAGATAGCAACGGAAACAAAGAATACAGAATTGTGCGGTCAAGGGCACGATTATTTAATCTTAAAAGTTCTCCGGGAGTTAAGGTAATCGGAAGTATACAGGATATTACTGAAACAAAAAGGGTAGAAGAAGAACTGATCAGGGCAAAAGAAAGAGCTGAAGAATCAGACAGACTGAAAACAGCTTTTCTGGCCAACATGTCGCATGAGATCAGAACACCAATGAACGCCATACTGGGATTTTCCGAACTCATAAATATTGGGGACATAACCCCTGAACAGCGAAGAGAATACACCAGGATTATTAACACCAAAGGGAAACAACTGCTAACCCTGATAGATGATATTATTGAGGTTGCCAAATTTGAATCTGGCCACCTGAATATCAGCAAATCCGAGGTAAACCTGAACAGGTTAATGGAAGAGATTGAGTCCGCTGCACGAGAGAAAAGATCCCAATTGAAAAAAGAATCAATTGAAATCCGGCCGGATATTCCATACAATCTTGGAATCGGGAATATATACACAGATTCGGGCCGCTTGCAACAAGTCATGCTGAACCTTATTGATAATGCGCTTAAGTTTACAGAGCATGGATATGTGCAGTTTGGCTACAGTATGAAAGATAATAAAGCCATTCAGTTCTATGTAAAAGATACCGGGATCGGGTTGTCGAAAGAAAATCAGAGAATAATCTTCAACAGATTCAGGCAAATTGAATTAACCGCTTCACGATTATACGCCGGATCAGGACTCGGACTTACAATTTCGAAAGGGATTGTTGAACTGTTAGGAGGCAGAATATGGATTGAATCTGAGCAGGGAAAAGGAACAACTTTTTATTTCACGATACCTTATCAAAAACCACAGGCTAAAAAATCGGAAGCGGAACCCCAGGAAACAAATCTGACAGAGTACAACTGGAAAAACAAAGTAATACTGGTAGCTGAAGATGAAGAAGTAAATTTCAGATTCCTTGAAGCCGTACTCAGCAGGACTGAGGTTCAGCTAATTAATGCTGTGAATGGCAGGCAGGCAATTGATCTGGTAAAGAACATCAATAAGATCGATTTAATTCTTATGGATATTAAAATGCCTGAAATGAACGGTTATGATGCCACAAGGGAAATTAAAAAGATCCGACCGGATATACCGGTCATTGCCCAGACTGCATTCTCAATGCAAAATGACAGAGAGAAAAGCCTTGAAGCCGGGTGTGACGACTATATCCCAAAACCCATTGATATTCATAATTTGATGTCAAAAATAAGTCATTTTCTTACTGAGCAACAACAGCCCAGGGACCTCAACTACGATGGGTCAAGTTTGAATTAATAAAGCAACAATTTAAATAAAAAGTTCAGCGGGTTAATATTTTCCATCTTGTTGATATTACTTCAGTAAAATAATACTTAGCTGATAAATAGAAGTTGCTTCAGTAAATTGGAATTATTTAAAATAATTAATACATTTATGTCCGGAAATTAAGATTTTGAAGAGCATGTTAAACCTAATATATTAAACCTTACCTGTATGAGCAGAATTTTCTGGATTGCTGGCTTTACTATAACTATATTGATGATTGGTTCCTGTGCAAACAGTGAAAATGGAAAGCAGGCAAACAATACACCTGTGGAAGCAACAATTAGTCAGGCAAAAAGTGATACTGTTGCCGAGGCTGATTCTCTAAAAAGCGGGTTACCTATTTTCTACAATATGTACCTCTCAGTTGAAATGTCTTCACTGTTTAAAAATGTCGGAGTTGGATATGAACCAAAATATATGAATCCTGTAAGCCGGACGGGTGATTATATTATGAGTCCGAAAAAAGCGCTTAATCTGGGAGTTTATGCCGTCGATCTTAGTTACAGCAAAGTATTTGAGCAATATGATAAAGCCGGTAAATATCTGGCATCAATGCATCAGTTATCTGAAGAACTGGGTATTCCCAGCGATGAATTTTATAACACAACCAACCGAATCGAAAAAAACATTACCAATAAAGATTCACTTTATAAAATTGCCAATGAAATTTACACGACTACGGATAATTATCTCAAAGAAAATGACCGGGAGGGAGCTGCATCTTTAATTATCCTTGGAGGATGGATAGAGGCAATGCATATTGCCACAGCCATTGTTGCTGATGGTACTACTGATCCGGCGTTTCTTGACCGCATTACAGAACAAAAACACTCATTGCAGGATTTGATAGATCTCCTGGAAAATTATTCAAGTAATGAAACAGTAGCCGGTTATCTTGATCAGCTCAAAAAACTTCAGCCGGACTTTTCAACTTTAACAATAGACTATAGTAATCCCGAAGCTTCTGCTGAACAGGTGAAAAAAATTGGTAAAATTATTAATAAGATCAGAACTGAAATAGTCAGTTAAAAATACTACACTAAAACCACGGATAAACCGGAACAGAAAGCACATTTTTGTGTGAACTGATCCGGTTTTTCTTTTGTTAGAAGGTAAAAAGGTATTCATTATAAAAAAAGAATAAATGAAACAATATACAATCATTATTTCAGGACGGGTACAAGGTGTTGGATTCCGCTTTTCGGCCAGAGAGAATGCCCGTAAATTTAATATTAAGGGATATGTAATGAATCAGTCCAACGGGGATGTTAAAATTGTCGCGGAAGGGCAGGAAGAAAATCTCGATAACTATTTGTCCTGGTGTCGTGAAGGGCCTCCTCACGCCTGGGTGGATAATGTAAGTATTCAAAAATCAGATGAAGTGTCAAATTACAAACATTTTGACATAAAACATTGATATTTTAAAAGAAAAGTGCCACCAAAATAAATCTGATGACACTTTAATTAACCATTACTAACCCTAAAATTTACTATCTATGAAAAAATTACCTTGTATTATTAAAACTAACGTGGTACAAATTTATTGTACTTTTTTTTTGTACGCAAGGATGTATTTTATGTTACACAAATAACAGTGAAAATATTAACAGTATTTAACATATTACAATATTGAATATCAATCCTGTAATTAAAATTGCATCAATAATTATAAGGACTATTAAAAAATGTTAAAACTCGTTGATAATGAATATTTTTTTTTCAATTACATACCTTAACTTTTATTTTCCCTCCATTTATTGACTTACCAGTTCCTGTTAGCTCTAAATAATTTTGGTTTCCTCAGAACTAAGTCTTTTTTGGCGCATAAATTACATTGGTTATCCAATAATTAGGACCTGGAAGAAGGCACCAAATACTTATTTAGGGTCGTCATAGTAAAATCACTCATTTACATAAAGTTAAACTCCGTCTTTTCTTACTTCGCAAGCCTTGTCTTTAAAGTTTTCTCATCAAAAACTGTCAAATGAACAGCCAGGTGGTATTAATTATAAAAAATATTTTTAAAAACAAACTAATGTTTTAGTTGTTTAACTAATATATTAGTTGTATATTTGAGTTAAAACAAACAAACATGACCAATATTCTATTACGAACACATAGATTTAAATTTGATTGTTTACACACAGGTGATTTTTTTTCAACTATTTAACTAAATAAATAGTTGCTAAACTAACGATTTAGTTTTAACTTTATAGTCAGAATGAATAAGCTTGAAAAAAATTACCATCACTGAAGTTAAGAAAACAATCGTGTCCAATACACATAAATTTTTTAAAATGCGTAACCTTACTAATGCAGAAGAACAAATCATGCAGGTGCTGTGGGCTCTTGAAAAAGCTTTTGTCCGTGACATAATAGACAAACTCCCGGCCCCAAAACCGGCTTACAATACAGTGTCAACCATCGTAAGAATACTTGAAAAGAAGGGTTTTGTCGACCATATAGCTTATGGAAAGAGTCACCAGTATTTCCCCCTGGTAAGCAAACGAGAATATACTAAAAGTTACTTTAAGGATTTCTTAAAAGAATATTTTAATAATTCCTTTCAAAAAATGGTTTCTTTTTTCGCACATGAAGAGGCAATAGACATGAACGACATGGAAGCCATTATGCAAATGCTGGAAGAACAAATGAAAAAAGAAAAAACCAGAAAATGATGTATGAATATTTGATATACATGCTCAAGACTACTGTCTCAATGATGGTATTCTATTCCTTTTTTCTGATCTTTTTAAAAAAAGAAACAAATTTCAGACAAAACAGGCTGTACCTCATGGGAACATTCTTTTTATCACTCACCCTTCCGCTGTTAAATATCAGTATATTCAATACACCTCCTGAAAATAACACTGTATTATACAGTTTATTTCTGGAGCCGGTCAGAGTAACCGGAAGTAAAATTGGAGAAGGATTGCTGGTTACCGGGAAGATACATTACACAATACTATTATACATATTGGTGAGCCTTTTTTTCTTTGGAAGGTTAATTGCAGGCATTATCTATACATTTCAGGTCAGATCCACCGGAGAGAAATCATGTAAATACGGTATAAACATGGTTATTACACACCGTTCGGTAAAACCTTTTACATTTATGCGTACCATAGTAATTGGCCGGGAAGATACATCAAGGCCGGAGCTTTATCAGATACTCCTGCATGAACAGGTACACGCAAAAAAACTTCATTTCATTGATCTGATACTGACCGAACTATTTAAAGCGCTCTGTTGGTTTAATCCCTTCGCGTATCTGTATCAGATGTCACTCAGGGAAATACATGAATATCAGGCCGACGCAGCGATTATTGACAAAGGGCACGATTCGTTTTCGTATCAGCAACTCTTACTGAATCAGCTTTTCAGTACGAAAAACATTCAGTTCTCAAATTTCTTTAATTATTCACTCATTCAAAAACGAATCAAAATGATAAAAAACAACAAATCATCAAAATATTCAGTTCACAAATTGTTAATGGTTCTGCCACTGGCATTTATGATTGCAGTTGGTTTCAGCTGTGCCAAGGAAGAACATGGAAATAAGGCCGAAGCTGACATCCATAAAAATGATACAACCTTTTTAATAAATAAAGACAAGTCAGAAAAATCCGGCGCTGTTGCAGGTGAAAAAAAGGATTCAGATGAAGTGGTCTATTTCC
>DASQZP010000076.1:0-2209 GCA_035638655.1 Bacteroidales bacterium | reverse complement strand
GTCCCCTTTAGGGTAAGGGGCAAATCCTGATTTTCAGTTTTACTTAATAAAGTACTTTTCGGAGTGGACTCAAGATTTATATATCTATCTTGAATCCGTTTGGCATCCTGAGTTCAACAGGAATTTCACTATGCTTCATCTCTATGATTTTTTTTCTGCGGTCCACCTTAGCCAGGTATTCCTTATTCAGGATCAGGGAGCGACCAGCCCGCAGGAACATATTTCTCGGGAGCATACTGAGTACGCTTCCTATCTGCATGACAACAAGCTCTTTGTCTCCGGTAACAGTGTGGATCAGTGTATAATTACCTTCTGCCTGACAGTAAAATATATCTGAAATACGTATAAAAATACAGCCTGCTCTTACATTAAACTTTAGTTTGGGAGATGATTCCAGGTACGAAAGCAGTTTGAGAAACCGGGCCTTTTCACTTTTTCTTTGCTTTTCAAAGAACCGGCCCATTGCCGCGGCAAGCTCATCCGGATCAACGGGCTTCAGCAAATAGTCTATCGCGGCATATTTGATTGCTTTTATTGTAAATTCGTCATGGGCCGTTACAAAGATTACCGGTATCTCAAAAGATTCATCCTGTAAGATTTTGATGAGATCGAAACCAGTTTCTCCGTCCAGTTCAATATCCAGCAAAATGAGATCTGGTACTTTTTGCCTGCAAAGTAAATGGGCGGTTTCAACATTACCGGCCCGGTATAATTTCAATTCAGACTTATTAATTATTTCTTTCAGCATCTTTTCTGTCGAATCCTGGGCATCTGTTGAATCATCTACGATCAATATCCTGAAAATTTCCATGTTGAGATAATTGGGTTTATTAAGATTATTGGTCTCCAGGTTAAATACAAAAACATTTATTAACCCACTTAAAACAACCATTAAACAACTTACACATTACATACAATAGCCGCTAAATTATTAAAAAAAAGCATATTAATGGATTATCTTACTAATAATTTTAGTTGATTATTTGCCATCTAAATTTTCCGTAAAGATTTTTTTTTAAAAATACTTTTCTGATATGGGCTTTAGATTAATTCCTTTGAGTTGGATTAATTATGAATCCGAAAATTCTTTGGCTTTTAAAATGAGGAAACATCGATCTCAATGGATTAAGGAGCTTATTATTAGTTGTTTTAATATATTCGGAGAAGTTAGAATAATTGATGTTGGAGGAACAAAAGAATACTGGAATATTATATCAGAAGAATTCTTGCTTAATCAAAACGTACATATCACCATTGTTAATCTTCCTGCTTCCACCAATCACACCAAAGATGATAACATATTCACCTTCAGGCCTGGAGATGGGACAAATCTTAAGGAATATAAAGATAAATCCTTTCATATTGCTCATTCAAATTCAGTAATCGAGCATCTTGGCAATTACAAAAATGAAGAAGCCTTTTCTAATGAGATAAAGAGGGTAGGCAGGTGGTATTATATTCAAACACCCAACTACTGGTTTCCGATGGAGCCACATTATCTTATACCATTTTTCCATTGGTTACCCATTAAAATTCGTATCTTATTAATTCAGAACTTTAACCTTGGATGGTTTAAGAAGACTAAAGATATAGAGAAAGCCCGAAAAATTATCCAGAGTATTAAATTGTTAAGAAAAAAAGAACTTGTCAGACTTTTTCCTGATAGTATTGTTAATAAAGAACGCATAGTTTTTATGACAAAGTCCTTCGTGCTCACGAATAAAAACGAGAACTTATAAATTTTGGGAATTGATTAAAATTTCATAATAACCAGCAGTTCACTTCATTTAGATGTCTCAATTTTAGTGTTTTTTTCAGAATAACTTCTGGTATTCATGACCTGTTATTTTCTCAACCAGCTATTACTTTTATTTAATGACCCCTCCAACATTTTTATACACTTATCTTTCTTAACCGGCCATAAGGAGCAGAGATTAGAGACCTGACTCCTGCAGGTGCCCCCGTTTCATCATACATATCTGTAATTTGGTGGGTAAATTTTGTCTGGTATAATTCATCAAAAAGTGAATATATTTTGTCTGTTATTTCTCTTCCCTTTTTTGTTGAGTGACGGTTAAAATCAAGGGCCTGCTTTTGGCCGATGCCATTATCCAGCACAGATATTTGCAGTATTTCATTAAAAAGTTTTATTTCTATGTAAATAGTACCTTTTCTGTTTTTTAGGTGGGCAATACCGTGTTTTACCGCA
>DASQZP010000075.1:0-2755 GCA_035638655.1 Bacteroidales bacterium | reverse complement strand
TACGCTTCATTGGCAAAGTTTCTATATCTAAATGCTTGCTCTAATGCCCGGTGCCAATTTTTTAGCTTAAATTCAATTGCGATTAGATAATGGATGGAATTACCAATTGATCTGTAAATAACATAATCTGGAATTCCGCCTGGAGCCCGAACTTCTGATTGAGTGTGCAGGCCATATTCAATATATGAGTCAAGTAATTGATTGACTTTAAGTAAAAAAGATTCTGTCAATTGATATTCAGTTTTAAAGGCCATATTGAAATCTACTAAACTATTTCTGAATTATAAATCGATATAGCATTCATCCACGAAGTTAGATGAGATCCATCTGAATTGCTATCGAGAAACACATTATGATTACTTATTCTTTCAAAATTCTCAAGAACCGTTTTTATTTTTTCAACCACAAAAGAGGTTCTCGTTTGCAGATCTGCAGGGAGCTCTTTTGCTTGCCTCGAAAAAATAAAGAAATAATGTTTATAAATTTCTTTCCTATTAAAATTTAAACTAGAGCTTGGATTGAGTAAGTATTCACTGTAAGGTGACTCATCAAATAAACCTTGCCAATCGGGAATTAGCCTTCTCATTGGTGGTAAAGATGTATTGGGTATCCATTGAAATAATTTACTAGAATAAATTCTCGGCGTTGGTCCTTGTTGTGTTCCAGATTCTCTAGTTTCAAGGCGCTGAATTCCAAAAGATCGAAGATTTTCATAGGCTCCCACAGTAACTGAAGTTGGGTCAGCTATTGAAAGTAAATACCCTTCTGTGTTTGTATAACCAACATGAACCTCTAAACCATTTTGCCTTAGATAATGAATAAATAAAAGCTGATTTGATAAATACTCCGGATCTTTGATTTGTTTAGAATAAAAATCATTATCAAAAATTAAATAAACACCTCTTAACTCAGGATAGTTGGTAATCCAAGTAATAAGTTCAGATCGTAATAGTTCATCCTCAAGCTGAATTGATTTTACTATAACAGTAAGTAGCAAGGGTGGCGCATCAGTTATCCTTGAATGTTCAGATATAAATGGATCTAAGAAAATGGATGTTAATTGCTCAAGTGCATTTTCAGGCAACTCGGAAAAATATCGGGTAGGAATAATGGAATATTGAAAATTCAACTCTTTTTGAAAGACTAGACAACTTTGTGCAATATCATACGCTTGTTCAATAAAGTCACTTGTAGAAAAATTGTTAAGTACATTTTTTGGGAAAAAAGTATATGTCTGCAATTTTTTAGCCGCGTCATGAGGCAAATAAAATTGAGGATCAAAAAAACTAACTTTCCGAATATCCTCAGACAATCGTAGCGGGATTTTGTCAGATTCAATATTAACTGGAGATAGTATATGCCCATTACCAGAACCGTCTTCAGTGTAAGAATCTAAATTCCAAACAAAATTATGTCCATGTTGATGATATATTTTCATAATATTAATTTAATTCCTAAGTGATCTGCTAATTCTTGGGGTAAACGAAAACGTTGATAAGGTTGTACCTTCAAAACTCCTTCTATAAAATCATTAAATGTATTATTTGAGCTATTAGGTGGCAGATAAATTCCATTTAAGATGTTATCAACTATGTTTGCATGATTCCCCACTTTTTGGGGGTCAAATGGATGAAATCCGTGATATAACTCTAACGCTAAAATTCCTAAAAGGAAAAAGTCAGTTCTAACCCCAATCATTGGTTTTCGATTTCGTAATTGCTCAGGTGCAGCATAAATAGGGGTTGCAGGTCCACGTGCGGCAATTGAATGTGTTAAAGAAGCTTTATCAAGAAATCTTGCAATTCCAAGATCAATAATAACAGGCAACCCATCAGATTTAATAAGAATATTAGCAGGCTTTATATCACGATGAATTACATTTTTCGCCCATATTATATTAAGCCCCTTAACTAAATCTTGGATTAAGCTTAAAATAGCTGTCACCTCAGTGAATGCTGATGTAGATTCAGATAACTCTTTTCCATCAATACATTCCTCAATGATTAAAAACTCTCTATTGTCGTCATCGATTATAAATTCAAAATGTTTAGGATAATACATTGAGTTTAACTCTTTCAGAAGTTCAACTTCGCGTTTTATTCTTTCAATGCTATTAATAGATCGGTATTCCCCAAATTTAATAACAACTTTTCCATGTTGAGGATGGATTGCCGATAATACAGACTTTTGTCCACCTTTTGCCAAGGCCTGTACATCACTACATTTCGATGTGATTTCATCTAAGGCCTTCATTTTATACAGTGTAGGTGTTGATTTATGATCAAAATATATGGTTCGTTATGTTAAATAACTATAATTACGCCACAACCTTCCCTGGCATAAAGCTTTGTCTCACGTACCCTAACATGCAAAATCCTTATCTAAAATTCCATAACTATTTATTCTACATATATATGCCGAAATGCGACTTAAATAACAGTTCATCGTAATCAAAAAATCAGCTGTCTGATGATTTAGTAAGAGGGGCTTTGAAATAGAGTACTTTTATCTATTCCTGTACTAAAACTCTGTTTGGTAGAAGAGAAACAAAACAACAAGCACAATACACTATCAAAAGGTACCCCCAACCGAGTGGCACCCATTGATAACATCTGTTATGTATGTACAGATTTGCAAGCTTATGGCCTTAATCTCCGTTAATTGATAACAATTCTATCACTTCATAGTAAAAAAAGACTACTCTTTCACGATACGATACTATGTATTCTTATCGCCTACAGGTGAATCCCAGCTG
>DASQZP010000074.1:0-2919 GCA_035638655.1 Bacteroidales bacterium | reverse complement strand
AATATGGAGGGTAAATTGGGAGAGAATTGTTACCGGCAGAATCTGAATACATTGGAAGTCAACACCGCCAGAGGTTCGATTGCCTGGTAGGATGTCATGAAAATTACTAAAACAAAGAGAAATTCTGTGTGAGTTGGAGTTTGAGTAGGGAGCGGGCAAAAAAAATCAGAAATTACTCATGGATATATAATAAAAAAGAGCGTGAAAATTAACGCTTGCTAATTACTCACACTCTTGCTGTTTTCGCATGCCGCCAGGGTTTGATTCCCGCGGTATGATTTCATGAAAATTACTAAAACAAAGAGAATTCCTGTGTGAGTTGGAGTTTGAGTAGTGAGGGTGCAAAAAAAATCAGAAATTACTCATGGATATATAATAAAAAAGAGCGTGAAAATTAACGCTTGCCAATTACTCACACTCTTGCTGTTTTCGCAGAAAATCCCGTGTGAGTTGGAGTTTGAGTAGGGAGGGTGCAAAAACAGCCAGAGATTACTCATGGACATATAATAAAAAAGAGTGTGAAAATTAACGCTTGCTAATTACTCACACTCTTGCTGTTTTCGCAGTCCGTAGGGGAATCGAACCCCTGTTACCAGGATGAAAACCTGGCGTCCTAACCCCTAGACGAACGGACCTTGTTGTTAGAACTGTTCCGAATGACCATGATGATGTATCATTCGGCTGGCAAAGGTAAAATATTTTTTTTATCCAACAATAGGGAAATAATTTTTTTTGAAAAATTATTTCAAGGCCGGTATCATTTTCTTTCAAAACTGATCTTATCCAAATTCAGTCCCGTGGGCACCTCATCCATATACAGTTTTAAAACACGCCTGCCTGCATCCAGTTTTATTGTTTTAGTAATGGTTTTCCAGTTTTGAAATCCTCCGGTGTTCATTACCTGTATTTCCCCGGTTAAATTTTTTCCATCAATCTCGGCATGCATTCTCGCGTCATCTGATACAGTTGCAACATAGATCTTCATCAGGTAATTCCCGGCATTTTTAACATTCATAGTATAGGCAAGCCATTCACCTTTTTTCGTCCAGCCAACATTATAACCTCCGGCTGAACAGACTTCAATATCCACTCCTTCATCGGGGCGGTATTTACCTCCTGTGTTTGTCTCATCAGTATCATACCAGGCTTCACCCGGACAACCCAGATCAAAATCTTCAGCCTGTATAGTTCCCGGTACTGTATTTTTACTGAAGGGTATTTGTTTCATTTCGCAGACTTCCGACAAATTCCAGCCGGCACCAGAATCATCAGCCTTTACAATGCTGACACTGGTACCTGCCGATATTTTGCCGGTTACACCTAAAGCATATTCAGGAAATTTTTTGTTCATAATATGCAGTAAACCCTCATTTGCAGCCTCAATCTTCCATATTTGATTGTCAGCGCCGGTTACTTTACCGATTCGCAGGACTGGTTCAGATGCACCAGTATCATTACATTCAACCACCATGTTTGGATTATTCCTGTTATGGATAAAATACAGGCCTTTGCCTGTCCTTTCCAACTTCCACTGCAGGGCAGGATTGCTGAGATCAGCGGCAAGCATGCCATCCAGTCCAATTGCCAGGGAAGTACTATTTGATGGTAAAATATTGTAATATGGCGAACTATTTAAATCAACATATCTGTCCAGCGGGGGAATCTTATTTTTGAAGGATAACTTCAGTACATAAGCCATTTCATCGAAATTCTTTTCAGGCAGGTTCACATGTAATCCTGCAGTATCCTGTCTGAAAGACAGGGAAACATAGTTTCCTGCACTGTTATTGATCAGAGAAATATCCTTCAATGACTGCAGGTTGATGCGGCCAGATGATAAAGAATGCAGTACTACCTCCTGCTGACCTGGTTCCCATCCCAGTAATATGGCATACAGTACCGAATTATCTTTTGACCGCGTATATCGAACGTCTTTGGCTGTTCCTTCAGCCGGCGCAGTGAAAACGCCATGACCAGCACCCATTTTTGTTGGCCCTTCGCCATATTTCACCCAGGCCCTGGTGCTGTATACGGCTTCTCCGTATTTTTTCAGCCACTGTCCCATCGCCAGCAACACGTCTTTTTGCTCCTGCGGTATAGTTCCGTCAGCTTTGGGAGAAATATTTAACAACAGGTTCCCGTTTTTACTGATCCTGTCCAGGAAGCCATGGAGGATCTGTTTTTTTGAATAGTAGCCAATGCCTTCGGTATAACACCAGCTGGAGGAACTGATGGCATCATCCGTAAGCCAATAATAGCTGGTGAGATCAGTGGGGCCCCCGCGCTCAAAATCAAGCACCGCACAATGCTTATTGAGCCCGTCCTTATAGGTGGTTACCACCTCTTTGCCCCATTTACCAGCCTGGTTGTAGTAATAAGCCAGAAAATTGAGTAATACCGGTTGGGAAATTGCAGTCAGATTGAAATCCTGCCAGATAATATCCGGTTTATAATTGTCAATAATCTCCTTGTGTTTATTCAGCCACAAGGCCTCATTCTTTTCTTTGCCCTGCTGACCATACAATATTTGCAGCGTTGAATCATGTGTTGGCGGAACAGCATCATAATAACCAGTAATATTGTAAGCATGATGCATAGAGAGAATCACCTTCATATTTTTTTTACGTATGGCTTTAGTAAGCAATCCCACCAGGTCGAGATGCGGCCCCATGTCTTTTGCATTCCATGGATTAACCTTGCTTGCCCACATCGAGAAACCATCATGGTGTTCGGCGACCGGACCGGCAAAACGGGCTCCTGCATCAGCAAAAAGCTGTGCCCATTCATCAGGATCAAATTTTCCTCCTTCTGATTTCAGTTTGGGAGCAAACTGAACAAAGTTGCCGGCTTTATCATAATCACCGGTAATGAATTTATCATAAGGCCATTGAGCCGGATCTCCATAAGTGTTAATATGAT
>DASQZP010000073.1:0-2106 GCA_035638655.1 Bacteroidales bacterium | reverse complement strand
GGTCCTGCACTGGCTCACGTAGCTTCAGCTGAAGGGATTACGTGTGTTGAAAAGATCGCTGGTAAAAGTCCTCATCCCATCCGTTACGATAACATTCCGGGATGTACCTATACCAATCCTGAAGTGGCTTCAGTCGGGATGACCGAAAAAGCAGCAAAAGAAGTCGGCTTTAACATTAAGGTCGGAAAATTCCCTTATACAGCTTCCGGTAAAGCAAGTGCCGCCGGGGCAAAAGAAGGGTTTATCAAGCTGATTTTCGACGATAAATACGGCGAATTACTGGGTGCCCATATGATTGGATTCAACGTGACTGAAATGATTGCCGAAATTGTTGTAGCCCGTAACCTGGAAACAACCGGACATGAAATCATCAAGTCAATCCATCCGCATCCAACCATGTCTGAAGCCATTATGGAAGCTGCAGCTGCAGCTTATGATGAAGTGATACATATCTGATAACAACATCTTTTCAGATTACACCTTTTTTACTAAAAAACCTCCGGATTAATGCTCCGGAGGTTTTTTTATTCTTCAACAGGATTCAGTACTTTACCGGCAAACAAAACGGCACCGGAGCTCTTTTCCATAATGATAAACACGAAAGGGCGATTTACGATGAATTGTGGAGAAGAACCTGCAGAAGTTAGATTTACCTGCACAGAAGTAACGGCAGCAGCCTCCGTCCCTTCTTCATTTACTTCAATAAAAGATTTATGCTTAACTCTTGAAATATAGAGATTTCCCTCAGTATTTATCCCGGTGAAAGAAGCCATAACAGGATCAAATGCAATACCAGCCCCCATTGATTTGAGTACTTCGTTAAGCGTCTTTTCCCAGGAAAATTTGAATTTAGGCAGCTGCACATGCACTTTCCCGGCTGTTTTATCGGCAACAGCTATAATTTTCCGCCATTCTTGCTGGTTCAATCGGGCAATCAGGCTGTTTATATCAATACCTTCATCAGGCAGGACCACGGTCATAACAAAATTACCTGCACCATAAGGTAATGACAAAGCACGGTATTGTTCCCCGGTAAATAATGGAAATTCAGCCTCCTGATCCATTGTCGGCACACTTGAAGTTTTCCCGCCAGACAGATAGAAAGTATGATTGGCAGTATTAGATGCATCAAAGGAATATTTCCATGTTCCTTTAAAATAGATGGCATTAATAAGAAACATAACTGCATCTGCATCAATTTGGTTAATAATCTTATCGATACGGTTATGTGTATGATCTGCCACCCAGTTATTAATTTTACCAACCGAAGAAGGATCATTGAAATCAAGATTGGTTATTTGAGCAAGGAAATACTCTCTGCTGAGGTCAGTAAAATGTTTTTCGACTTCAAATCCCTGCCTGCACCAGATAGAATTGGCAATAGAAAGTTTTACACGACTGTCCACTTCAGGAAGTTGGGAAATAAGCTTATTATAATAAAGATTAACATCCTCGTAATCCAGGTCCCCAAAGCCAAGCAAGCCTGAAAGTGCTTCGCGTGTGGTTCCTTCTGCTCCGTTCCATGTCATCCCAAGGGCCATTGAAACACTCAGCGGACTAATAAAAACATTATTATCTGATTCATTTTCATTAATCTTCCTGAACAATTCCAGACTAAACTCATTGTCGTTACTGACCATTTGCTGCTGATTTCCTGAAAGATCAATATCTTTAACAATAACAGGATCATCGTTGTGCTTTTCACAGAAAGTTCCTGCAAGAACCAGTAGAGGAATAATTAATAACAGAAAATACTTTTTCATGACAATGAATTTTAATTTATTGTTAATGATTTATGAACCGCAATGCTACCAGCCCAGATACGGACAAGATGGTTATCTGTTTTTTTTACCAGCCAGTCAGATGTTGAAAGCTTAAAAACAGAAGGAAATCTAAAAGTCGCCTGATAAGTTCCCGGATCAAGATGCGGAAATTTTTCAATAGTAGTGGTTCGTATAATTTGCTTGCCGGCCGGGATCAATGTCATCCAGGACATCTCATAATAGCCTGCCTCGAATGAATAGGGAGTAGCATCTCTTACAGGGTAATAATATTTTTTATCCTGTTCAAGATAGACGCCATTGGTAAAATAGTGAAATAAGCCTG
>DASQZP010000072.1:0-7632 GCA_035638655.1 Bacteroidales bacterium | reverse complement strand
CCGGTGGAGAATAGTATTCTCCATTGTCCATCTTGTTACGCGGCATGAAATCAATGACATGAAAAGCATTTTTGCCCTGCGTGTACCTGGTTATCAGGATATTGGTTCTGGGTATATAATCCTGCAGGATCGTGTAATCTTCTGCTACCTCAAATCCAAAAGTACCTCCTTTTTTTTCATCCAGTAAACGTGCAAAAATTGAGGGGGAGGTAAAATCCGGCAGGCAACACCAATCCATCCATCCGGTTTTTGAAATCAAGGCGGCGGTTCTGCAATTGCCAATTACTCCATAGTCGAGGTTATTCATCATAGCCACTTCAAATTTTATTCTTCAATTATTACAAAGATAAAAATTCAGCAGCCAAATGCCGGATAGTTATTTAAAAAGAAAAAACCACAGCTTTTTTAGCTGTGGTTTTGACAGTTAAGTTTTTTCCCAATTGCCCTAAAAGGTAAAACTTATACTGCTATTTAAACAAATTCCCGGTCATAAGATGCAGATGATAGACTAAAGGTTGCGTCGGATTTATTTTTTTTGATTTTTTTTACCGGTCAAACTTATCAATCAGATAAATGAGTGCTGCCATGGATGCAGCTCCGGCCTGCAGTTCGCGCCTGTTGACCTTGTCAAAAGTATCTTCAGCAGAATGATGAATGTCAAAATATTTAATAAAAGACAGATTTTCCCAAATATGAAATCGTCCGGTTTTATACAGATAGCTACTATTTAAAAATAAAAAATCCGGATGACTTATGCTGCATCCGGATTTTTCATAAAAACCTAAAAACCAAAAAACATGACAAATACGTAATTCATTTGGAAAAGTTCTAATATATTATGTGTTATATATTTTCTACTGGTTATTCATCTGTTGATCAAGCTTATCCTGTTCCCATATTCTGCGGTCGAGAATACGGGAATAGTCTCTTGCTTTTTTATTATTATAGGTAGCATAGGCATCGGAAGCCCACTCTTTGGCACTTTGCAGATCACCAATCACTTCATAGGACAGAGCAATATTATAGGCTGCCTTACCGGCTGTTTTCATATCGGCATTATTTAGTACCTGTTTCCAGGTCTCTGCTGCTTCTTCCCAGTTACCAACTGCTGCCTGTCTGGCTCCTAAGGCAAGGTTCGGATTCTTTTTCGACTTCTTGTAGAATACCCTGGATGCGGTAAACCAGCTCGGTGCAATTCTCTGAGCATAAGCCCGTCCCGACTGATAACTGACATTGTTAACGGCAATTCTGCGTTCAAGTAAATGGGCCAGTGCATCTTTTACCGAATTGCCTGACGCACTCCATTTGTGGTTTTGCGATATTTCCTGCTGATCGGTAATTGTATGAGTTGAAAGGTCATACAAACGGTAACCAATCTTCACAGAAGCAACTCCTTCTGCATTATACTCGGTAACTTTTCTCACATTCCCGTCACTGTCTTTCTTTTCAACCACTTTTGAAGCATGGGTGGTAACAAAATCACTGTCGAATATTTCCAGCGCCAGTACAGCATCGGTTTCGTACCGGCGACAAATATTTCCAATTACCGGCCAGGGAATGGGATCGGTAAAACCACCGGCAATGAAGTTGTTTTTTAATGCTTCAGTAGTCCGTTTCACTGTAAAACGAGGAGATTCTTCCAGTACCTGCGACAATCCGTCCATTGCTTTCTGCACTCCTTCACGATCCTGTCCAATCCCTTCTCCCGTCAATACCCCTTCAATGATATTCAACCCTTTCTTTTCCGGAACAGTACGGTTAACCAGGGCAATGGCCTTAATATTTTGGGGAACAGTAACAGCCGCTGGTCGCATTATCTGCAGGTAAGTAGTAGATTTACAGCCCGACAGTATAATTATAGTTGTTATGAAAAGTATGTATATAGCTTTTTTCATCTGTTTTTTTTCCCTTTCTTACGACTGTAATGATGAAAAGATACAATTCTGACGTTAAGAATTTTAAGCTGTTCAGTTAAATAGAATTAGTTGAAATTGAAATTCGTCTTCAAATGGATTCCATGCTACATGATTAATTATTCATACCAATAATTTATTTAATATGACTGTTGGATTGTATTCCTAATTTTGCTTTTAAATCTAAAATATTAAACCAAAAGTTAACATGAAATCCAACCCACTGCCCTTTAATCCCCTAAAGTGGTGCTCACACACAGGTCTTATTAAATCTGAATTCGTTTCTAATTTAAGCGTGTGATCCCTTTAGGTAAATAGGGGTCGAGCGATGTTAATTATTTCAGATAAAAACTGCATCATAGGACATTAGTCAAAAATTTTATGAAAAGTGCAATTAAATTGCACAAGTATCACTTATCTTTATTTTCATAAAATTTGTCTTAATATGGAAAGAAAAGTCTTAAGTAAAGCAAACATTCTTACAATAGTAATTTCATTTTTGATTTTTTCAACAATTTTTAAATTTTGGGATGTTATTAAAGAATTCATAATGAATTTATTTTGATTTAATTAGTGTCTGTCAATAAAGTAAATGTGTCTGGATCAAAATGTTTGATAATGCGGTTATCGGACCTTATAGACAGACACTATATGATGTAAAGGAGATGTCAGGGCTAACGCCCCTGAATTGACTCACATCAGCATTTTGCTACGAAGAGAACAGGGCTACGCCCCTATATTACGATTGTTGAAAATTGCTACGAAGATATTAGGGCTAAAGCCCTTTATGAATGACCAAGGTCCGACTTTGTCAACTTCTGTCTTCTGTCTTCCAACTCACTTCTCATTCTACCATAATGTCGTCACTACGTGACTTGCAGCGTTTATCAATTTCTGATAGCGCCAAAACGAGAAAACAACATCAAACCCTCAAACCCTCAAACCCAAATCACCTCCTAAACTCCTAAACTCCTAAACTCTTAAACTCCTAAACTCCTCATCCTACCATAATGCCGCACCTACGGAGCTGCTGTACGTTTTATTTTATAAATTTTCTACCAAAATGTCGTCACTACGTGACTTGCAGCGTTTATCAATTTCTGATAGCGCTAATGCGAGAAAACCACATCAAACCACATCAAACAACATCAAACAATTTCAAACATTCAAACTCTCAAACCTAAATCTCAACTCCTCAACTCCTCAACTCCTCATCCTACCATAATGCCGCACCTACGGAGCTGCTGTACGTTTTATTTTATAAATTTTCTACCATAATGTCGTCACTACGTGACTTGCAGCGTTTATCAATTTCTGATATCGCCAAAACGAGAAAACAACATCAAACCCTCAAACTCTCAAACCCTCAATCCCTCAAACCTAAATCTCAACTCCTCAACTCCTCAACTTCTCAGCCTTTCAGCCTCCTCTCCCGTCACCACTTTTAAGTAGTTGATAAATTACTGAAAAAAACAGATCACGATATTTGGAAGAATACCACTGATAGTGTATATTTAACAGTAGATATAACAAGCCGAATCCGAACCCTGTAAAGCTCAAGCCATGGAATATAATCAGAATTTATACGGCCACTTCAAAAAGTCAAATGCCCAGATAATATTAGGAGGTCTCACTATTCTTATCGGCTTTGCCTGGATAGTACTCCAGTTTTTTGAAGGCAAAGGATTTCATGTTTTTGACTACATCTACAGTATTTTCTTTTTTTTGTGGGGAATTTACCAGATTGCTGCCGGAAGAGGATATAACCTGGAAGACCATTTTAGGCGTAGATCATCCATACATATTGATGATGAAATGATCAGGATCCGTACAGTTGCCAGAGACAATGTGATCTATTTGAAAAATGTGAAAATGATTGGTTTCAGGGGCGGATACCTTCGGATAACCTATGAGCGGGGAAGACCCCGGTTGGTTTCATTGTCTGTACTCGATAAGGAATATATCATCCGGATTCTGAACCTTATTCGTGATATTTCTATTCGAAAGGGAATAAAATTTAATATCGGGGATACCAGCCTTGCCTGATAAAGAAATGAACTAACACATATATTAAAGTGTAAATAATTTATATTATTCCACTTCTACCATAAAGATTATTACAGTTTTTACATTTCGGGCAGATTTTATTTCGTCATTTTATTCTACCGGGCTTTTAAAATATGTTTCATTTAAACAAATTAATAGCGATTATGAATAAAATATGGCTGTCAGTATATTTCTTTTTTTTTGTTTATGCTGCAACAAATGCCCAGCAGGTGGAATTGAAAAATAATTTTTTCAATCTTGACGGACAAAAGTTTTTTATAAAGGGCATTGGATATGAAGCTGGTGCATTGCCCGGAGAAGTTCCCTGGGAGAAAACTTTTAATCCCAATCAGCTGAGGTTTGATATTGAACGAATACTTTCTGGCGGATTTAATACTATTCGCACCTGGGCCCCCTTTACCAAAGAAGAACTGGATGTACTGAAGGAATATAATATCAGGATAATCATGGGCATTTGGATTGACCCGACGGGTAATTTTTCTAATCCGTCATTTGTGGATGCTGCTGAGAAAACAGTAAATGATGTATTAAGTTATTCAAATGACTATGATAACATTATTGCCTATCTTATAATGAATGAGCCACTTCCTGATGTAATTTTTGGCTCGGGATATGATAAAACAACAGCTCTCTGGGGAAAACTGATCGACATAATTCATGCAAAACATCCCGGGAGGCCTGTAAGCATTGCCAATACCTGCAACGGGACTTATATAGATCCCAATACATTTGATTTTAATGCGTATAATGTATATATCTATAATCCGGTGACAGTAAATTTTTTACATAATTACCGCTCCTACGTAAAATATCTGGCACAATTAGATCCAGCACAATTACCACTGATTATAACAGAATATGGATTATCGGTCTCTCCAACCGGACCGGGTAACTTGGGCTATGGAGGTAATAGCCTGACAGAACAGGAAGAGGGAATATTGTATATGTATAAATCACTGGTTGATGGGGGTGCCGGCGGATCATGTGTCTTTAATTATAGCGACGGATGGTGGAAAGCCGGTGATGAATTTGTTCACAATGACGCACCCGAAGAATGGTTTGGTTTAGTAGAATACGCCAATCTTGAAGATAACCAGGGGGAAAAACGTCCTGCCTGGGATGCTGTAAGGGATTATCAATCGGCCATTATAACACAGCCAGTTTCTGCAGGCATATATACCGACTCGGTGACTGTTGAAATGTTTTTAAATGATACCATCGACCATGTCGATATCCTTCTGAATAACTCACTATTGAGTCAGGAACATATGGAAAGCTTATACATGATTGATACTCTTGTTTTTGCTTATAATGAAATGACGGATATGACACTGGTTTTTAATTGCTATGATGCTGATAACTCGCTGGTGAAGAGTGAAAAAAAGAATATTCTAATTGCACCGGGTGAAGTAAATTTACCTTCTATTAAAATCATCACCAATGAAAATATCTGGCAATCTGGTTCTGTTACAGTGGATTATAAGATCAACAAATCAGGAGGTTTCACCATTGATCCAACTCTTGATTACATATTTTACCCTCATGTAGGGTTCGATTACGGTCAGCGTTATCAAATGGCAATGCCTGCAAGTGACCAGGCTACTGTAACAAAACAATATGATATTGGTAGTAATATAGACGTTTTTACCATAGGAGCAGCATTTGATATTCACTTTAACACTTTTATGAAACGTATAGCAAATCAGGCAACATTTACCAGAACAAATGTGTCTGTAGATGAAGCAGAAAACAAAATATATTCCTCTGATCCTGTTAATATTTATCCAAATCCGACAACGAAATTTTTTTCTTTATCTTTATCTTCATCGTCTGAGTCATCTGTTTTCGATTATGTGATATACAATACCGCCGGTATTATTGTTCGGGAAGATCACAAAATCAGATGGGATTGTCCGGTTGATGTCAGTAGCCTGTTGCCCGGGATTTATTACATTCTGATCGAAACTGCGAAATTTAAAACTTCAATAGCTAAAAAACTGGTTATTTTATAGAAGTATCCAGATGGATATCAATGACCACGATCTCCGATTTACCGGCAGTTTTTACAGGCGGACCCCACAAACGTAATCCGCTGGAGACAAAAAAGTGGGTGTGACCGATTTTTTTATGCCCCCATGGCAATTCATAAATACTTTTCATGATCAGATTAATTGGGAAAAGCTGCCCGTTGTGCGTGTGGCCGGAAAATTGTACGTCGACAGGTGTCTGACTTACCTCCTGCAATCGGGTGGGACGGTGGTCCATCATAATTACCGGCAGGTTCAGTGACTGTTTTCCCAATATATCCGCAAGATGTTTCCTTCCTCTGAAATGCTGATCGATGCGACCGGCCAGGTAAAAGGAATCATCTACCTTTAGCATGGTATCGTTCAACAAAGTAATACCTGCTTCTCTGAAAAACTGTCCGTCCTGTTGTTCTCCGTAGAACTCATGATTACCCAGTACACCATATGATCCGTATGCAGGATGAAGTTCCTGCAACAGTTTTTCAATTGTGTTTACCTTTTCGCTTTTGCTGCCGCGTTCAATGATATCACCGCCATAGAGGATCAGATCGGGTTGCAACTTCTTTGTTTTCCTGATAAATTGCCAGATAAAGTGAGGACGGGTATCCTGTTCAATGTGAATGTCAGAAACAAAAACAACGCGCAGGTGTCCCAGCCTGCTGTTTTTTCCGGGAATATTTATTTGATAACGCGAAACCCTGATGGTATTCAGGTTAACAATGCCGCCTGCAATAATTAAGCATCGTTTTCGGCGGTAGCCGAATATGTGCTTACTGTTGAACTAAACCGGTCAGGCTGCTCTACCATATTATAATGTGGAATCGATTTTTTATGTTTTTTCCTGCAAAGGAGTTTTCCGGATGTTTGGAGATGCAGTTTAACCTTTACAAGTGTTTTTTGATATTATTTGTGGTGGTTATTTCTGCCAGAATTGCGTTTAATGCCGTACATACCTGAGATTTAATCATAGCTTTCCCATTACCATTGGTGTATGGTTTATTTTCAGCCAGTTCACGCACTAAACTTTTTATTGGGCTGAAGCTTTGGTGTTGGAGGTGCTCTTTGTTTTTCCCGATACTGATTAGGGATGAACTCTATAATAACCATCCTGCTACCACAGCATTTACATATTCCGGGAGTAATGCCCATCCTTTCAAAGGCTAGCTGCTGTGAGGTTTTATCCTTCTTCCTGACGGGTGCGGTAGCTTTCAAATCTTTTCTGATCCTGTGCAGAGCTTTTCCTTTTGCTGCACTGGAAAGAAAACCATAATGCCGGATGCGGGTGAATCCTGGTGGTAAGATATGCAAGCAGAACAACCTCAGGAACTCTGCACCATTAATGGTGGTTGTTTGTTGCTGATAATTGTGTTTGTAATCCTTCCAGGAAAAAGTAACCCTTTGGTTATCGACATTAAGAATCCTCTCATTAGATATGGCAGTACGATGCGTATACCGACTCAGATACCGTAATATCTGATCAGGTCCGCCAAAAGGTTCTTTAGCATATACCACCCAGTCTTTATCAAAGAGTCCGCCGGGTATGTTTCCGGCAATCGATTTTTCTTTGAGCTGCTCTTGGCTATTTCGGTCAGACCATGCCACCCGTTTCGGTCAAATTGTGCCAC
>DASQZP010000071.1:0-2677 GCA_035638655.1 Bacteroidales bacterium | reverse complement strand
CGGCTTCCTGAAGTCCCATTTCCATGGTTAGGTCAGAAGTAGCCTGTTGGAGTTCGCTTTTACGCTGCTGAAGATCATGCTCATAATCCTGGGGATTGATCTGGAGTAGGGTTTCTCCTTTTTCTACAAAACTCCCGGGTGTGAATTCAGGGGAAAGTTCTATGATCTCCCCGTTAACTTGTGGACTGAGAATGATATCCCGTACCGGTTTAACGGTGCCCATTACCTTTATGGTAGGATTATAGGTGCCCCGCTGCACTTCGGTGATATCAACGAGCATGGGGGTTTGATGAGTGGCACCGCCTCTTTTGGCCGTAGGTTCCGTTGAAAAAATCAGGGAGGTGATACCCGCTCCGGCCAGCAATATTACGAAACTAATTAAAAGTGTTTTTTTCCAACTCATTTAATCTTTCGCCTATTGTTCAGTCCCAATCTAATCGGGACGATTATTAAATTGATACCCTTAGGTTGATATACTTAAACCGAAAATCCTACTGTATTAGTTCAGCTTATAATTTGGAAGACCTTCTCTAAAACAATGGGACCTGATTTTCAAAGCCCCAAGCGGTCATAAATAGTTTTTGCAGTATTAACGAATGATCAATCTAACAATCAAATCTATTGCAAATTTGAAGCTGGTTTGGTGACTCTAAATAAACTGCTGGTCTAAAAAGTTAGGGAAGATTAAAAAGAATTGGCTGTCTATCCGGATTCATACCAATCGTTTGAAATGTTTGAAACGATTAAAATATTGGACAAGATCAATACTCATCTATTTGATTGGGGAATCGAAAAGCAGGAGGGAAGACAATCTTGATAAGAAGATAATTTTTCCCCTCCTGCAAGGGGGCAGAGGCGATGTAATTATGAAGCCTTGGCAATCGGATACCTTATTCGGTGTCTGAGTTTGATGAAGACCCCCGCTTTATTTCAGGTGCTTTCTAAAGGACCGGTTACTACATGGTCTTTATGGAAAGGTCAAGAACTTTGGGGGCAACGATGGATTCAAAATCATCATACGATATTTTGACCAGCTCTTTATGGGTACCGGCGTTGAAAGCAATTATCCGGTCCTTGGTCAACGCTTCCGATACGTAGGTATCCATATCGTAAAGGTTGCCAAAAGGCGGCATGGCTCCGAGTTCACAGTCCGGGAACAGGTTTTCGAACTCTTCTTCCGTGGCCAGCTCTACTTCTTCGGCTCCAAGATGATCACGAATCTTGTCGAAGTTTACTTCGTGTGTAGCCGGCACCACTACCATGGTTAGATTTCCATCGATCTTGACGATCACGGTTTTTGCCATTTCATCGCCCGGCACATGGGCCGAAGCCGCAACTTCCTGGGCCGTGAACGATTTGGAGTGTTTAACGACAATGTATTTCTTATTCTTGCTGTCGAGCAGTTCGGCTAGTTTTTCAAGTGGCATGATGAACCTCTTTAATAATCTTTGTTAGTAAAATGGGTATTCAGATCACAAAATATATTCTCTGATTCTTAAAGAGAAGAATTTTAAAGCTATTAGTAAAGGAAAGATCCCCCTACAATGAAAAAATATAATTCGAGGATTCTCCATTAATTTAAGATAGCCGAATTGTGTTAACTAGTACGGAGCTCTCTCGTAAATATCAGTGCCAGCTTTTTAGTACGAATTCTATAAGCTACTGTTCGCATTATTTGTTAACTATCCTTTATATTCATTAAGTAAATAACAACTGAAAAATTTGGTTTCGTTATGAATTATTCGATCGAAGAGCGCTACAATTGCATGGTATTTAAATTCAGCGGCAACCTGATGGGCGGCCCGGATGCCACCAAATTCAACGAAAAATTACATGAACTAATTGATAAGGGACGCAAAGAAATTGTTGCCGATCTGAGCAGTGTAAAATTTATGAATTCTTCGGGGCTGGGTATTTTAATCGGTGGACTTACGACCATGCGCAATGCCGGGGGCGATTTACGAATAGCCGGGGCCAATCAGCGAATAGAAAGCTTGCTGATGATTACCAAGCTTATTACCGTCTTTGATAACTATGATTCGGTAGAAGAGGCTGTCAAGTCTTTTGATGAGGAGAAGGAAGGGAATAAGAAAGGATCGTAACCGAATTCAACAGGGATTATCAATATATCCTGTCACAAAACTTTTCCGAAATTAAAAAGGGGTTGCTTCCGATTAGAAGCAACCCCTTAAATAGATAATATCGAGTGGTTACACTTTACCAGTGTTTTTCCACTCTTGAATTTCCATACGAATGTCTTGTGCCTTTTTCTTCATTTCCTGAAGAGTTTTGCGAGCACGAGTACCAGCGGCTTTATTGCCTTTTTCATAAAACTTATTGATATCTGGTTCTAGCTGTTCCAACAGATCTTGCATTTCATCGTATCGGCTCATTATATGACTCCGTTTGATTAATGTTAAGTGTTAATAAATTCTTTTAATGACTCGATGTAAGAGAATGGAAACATCGAATGGTCGAATCTAGGTATATGCAACTGTCCTGTCAAGTTAAAAATGGCCTTTTTATTCAAATAAGTGGGATTTTTAGGAAAAATCCTGCTTTGATCAGTATTTCAGGACATTAAAACTCAGGATTTTAGTCGGTTAATTGCTATTGAAGCATCCAGCTTCGGAAGCTGGTTGAAGTCACGAGCGGTAATCAGGCGCAGGGGAAGGGG
>DASQZP010000070.1:0-2226 GCA_035638655.1 Bacteroidales bacterium | reverse complement strand
CTGTTTTTGTACTGGCATTCTATTTTTCGACTCCCGTTTATAGTGCTGAAGGGCTTTACGTGAGTGGTAATTTCGGTTTTGCTATGGCAAGTGATTCCGATTTGACAGATTCGACTGTCCCGGGTGTTACGGTCAATACTGAATTTGATACTGGATTGGCATTGAGTGCAGCTTTAGGATATGACTTTAACAGATTTAGAATGGAAGGAGAAATATCTTATCAAACAAATGACGTCGACAAAATCGGTGCACTGGGAGTTTTTTTTAATGCAACCGGAGACGCAACAGCGCTTTCATTTTTAATTAATGGATATTTTGATTTTGTCAACAATAGTGCATTTACCCCATATATAAGTGCTGGTTTAGGGTATGCTCAAGTTGAGTTTAATGATCTCAATATCTCTGGATCAGGCTTTCCTAGTTCAAGTGACGACGATTCAGTATTTGCATATCAGATAGGAATAGGAGTAGGATATGCTGTAACCGAAAAAGTTACTATCGATGTCAAATATCGTTACTTTGGCACAGAAGATTCTGAATACGATACCACAGAAGCCGAATTTGCCAGCAATAATTTTCTTTTTGGGGTGAGGGTTTATTTTTAAAGGATTTGTTCGACAAGCTTAACAATTCAGAAAAAACATCATCATTTTTCTTTTCCGAATAATATTTCAATTATCTGATATAGAACCTTAAATTCCACCCGTCATACGTTTTGATGTTTTTCAAGTTTTTCCTCTCTTAATACCTCTCGATCTTATGTAAACCCAGTAAATAAGTGGCATTGTAATTGAAATATGTTGACCACTAACTTTGATATGTAATTCGAATAATATATTTAAGTGGATGGATTTTAACCATTTTCTCACTTGCCGAAATGGTATTTAAATGTCGCGAGATTTTTTCGCAAATTAAGATAAACTAATCAAGAATATACATGAAAAATCAAGCTTGGTTTTATTAATCTTTAAGTTATCTCCGTTATGTTCCGATATTAGATTAGGAATACGGAGCGAAAGGGCAAACCCGCTGAAAAGCGAGGACGCAATGCCACGGGCCTAAAGCTGAAAAGCTACGGCAGCCGGGTTGCCGAATACCTGTACTACTTACTGCTTTCGAAGAATAAATAATATTGAATATAGATTTTCAGGTACCTTTTTCTCCATAAGTACCAAGTAAAAAGTCCGATTAAAAAGGAAGAAATAGGTACCTGTATGTTCAAAAATTTAAGCAAATATTTACCTAAAATATGTCTTTGGACCTTCACACTTATTATTACAGCCATCATTATCGGTCCAAAATCTTTGGTATATTCTGCCAACGTCACTCTGGCTTGGAGTATCAATACCGAGCCCAATCTTGCCGGATACTATATTTATTATAAGAGTGGTAATTCAGGTCCTCCATATAATGGTACAGGCGTTGATGAAGGTGACTCGCCCATCAGGGTCCCTGTTGGATATTTTGCCGATCCTGAAAACCCGGAATATACCTTGCACGGTCTGAGTGATACAGAAATTTCCTTCTTTGTGCTAACTGCATATGACACTGAGAATAATGAAAGCGGATTCTCAAATGAAGTATACTACATTGATGTACCGGCATCGAATTTGCCCCCTGATACGCCAAATATTGTGTACCCTGAAAATTACTCTGGAGATGTCGAAGTCCCTCTGGATATAACCACTGCAGCTTTTTCAGATCCAAACAATGACGATCACTTTCAAAGTCAGTGGCAAATCAGCGAACAAAGTGATTTCTCCAAACGTATTGTCGATATTACCAGCGAAAACTATTTAACAACGTTTTCCGTTCCTCACATGGTATTAAAACCAAACCATAAATACTATGTGCGTGTCCGATTCTTTGATGTATATTTTGCATCCTCGAATTGGTCCAGTACAATTGAGTTCACAACCGCTTACTTTTTTGTGGACCTTAATGGAAACGGCATTCCTGATGCTGACGAGGTAGATGATGGTGTGGATTTCAATCTCGACGGTATTCCGGATAACTTTCAACTGCAGATCATCAAATGCATTAAAGCATTCGATGGTTCGATATCTATTGGCATCGAAAAAGTTTCGAGTTCCGTGGAAGAAATTGAATCACTGGAAGTAATTGATCCGGATACCGTTTCCTATACTGAGAACAAACCGGCAGATCTCATTTTTGGTCTAATTGCCTATCGACTCCGTGTCACCACTCCCGGCGACACAGCAAGAA